>JAISAE010000004.1 GCA_031266875.1 Treponema sp. | reverse complement strand
GTGTTTTGTTTTTAAAGAAATCGCTACTTGGATTATACGCGCTTAATTCAATGAGTTTGGTTTTCATTTTGACTCCTCTTGCCATAATTCCGTATAAATTGATTTTCTCGCCAATAGTTTTCGGCGGGGGTGTTGATAGACTCCTTGTCGTATTCAGCCTTCTTTTTGTTGTACTTCTTCAGCAGCGCGTTCTTTTCTTTATTCAGTTTGTTTTTCCGGGCAATGTCTTCTTGTACATCGCCGCTGTACTCAAGACAAATTGCGTCAAATAACGGGCGTTTGTCTGACAAGCTAAAGATATGGACGGTTCCGGCGTCGTCTAAGCCGCGCCGTACCTCCACTCGCTGTCCGGTTATAGCCAGCATTTCTGGGGCGTAGTACCACCCGCCGTCAAGCAAAACGCCGTTACGCTGTACCATCTTGACATAGCGCATGGCAAACAGATATTTCTTGTAGTTGTCAGGGATTTCCCAGCGTTCATAAGGATGTTCCGCCATTACCTGCGCGGGGGTCTTGCTGTCCATGCCTTATCCGGTATGCTTATGTGTGTTGTTATACCAGTCAAAAAAGTGGCTGACGCGCATTTCCACGTCTTCAAACGCGGGTATCTTTTCAATATCTTCTTTCTTCATTTTCTCAACAGCGCTTCGGAACTTTTTTGCTTCGTCGTTACGAAGCGCCGTATTACTGCCCAGATAGTCAGGCTTAAATTTGTCAAACCATTCGTGCGCTGTCCGCCAGAAGCACTCAATCGGCTTCGACTGGCCATGCCGGACTTGGGTGAATGAGATGTTGATTCCCAACTCAATCAAGATTCCCGCGTCCGCGTCAAGGTCAGCGGGGTCAATCCGCGTATGCCGCATCTTCCACACGTTGCCGCATACCCAATGGTTCTTAAACTCCTTGCCGTTGTCAAAGATGATGGTTCCGGGCAAACCGTATCTTTCAAAGGTCGCCTGTAAAGCGCGTACCACACCGACCGAGTTGGCGGTCTCCTGCAAACTCCAGCCGAGTATCATACGGGTACGCATATCCTCAAACGCGCATAGTGCGCCCGGAATACCCGGCTCCCTTTCCGGCACAGAAAGTCCTCGGTCATGTAGTCGCCGTTTATGACTTCCATAGGCCTTAGTTTGGTATAGTCCCTTACGATGTACATATCATAATGATTTTGATAATACTGATGTCTCTCACGGCATGAATCGGTAACGGCCTTGGGGATACCGTTCAGATACCGGTAAGCGGTCGCCTCGCCTATCGTGATTTGAAAGCTGTCTTGCAGTTATCTGTAATACCTGTTTGACTGACGGCTTATTCGGGTCAAGCTACAGCCACTCAAGCCTATCCTTTTGCTCCTGGGTAAGGTTGGCTCCTAACCCACCTCGGTCTTTATACTGGTGAGCCAACGCAAAGACTCCGCCTTGGGCGAATCGCTCTAGCCAGTCATAGAGTTTTGACTTAGAGAGGGCAGCGTCGCGGGGTGATAGCTCAATGAGCTGGGCGCGTATGTCTGTGGTAATCAAGCCATTGGAGTAAGACCGGGTGAAATCCGCCGCCTTCATTCCCAACGCGCCGTATGCTTGCAGTATCTGGGCGCGGAGACTAGCTATCTCTCGGTCGGTCTCCTTGAGATCTCGTTCTTGTTTAAGGTCTTTCGTGGCGCTCCCATAGCCTTTGTAACCTTCTATAATATGCTTTGTGTGGGCTTTGGACTGGGGTTTTACTCGTTCCTTGGAGGCTGAGAATCAAGAAATTTCTCGTGAACTTCTGGAGCGAATGAAACAGTTGGTAGACTTACAAAATCGCCAGCTAGGGGTAGTGAATTGACACCTACGGCACTTTGTAACTTTACACCAAGAGTTGGTACCTCCCACAGACTCAATACAAATAATTCTTTACACATGTCCGGCTAGTCAAGGGGCAGTAACATCGTGGCAGACGAGGCCAAGCCAGAGGCAGAGGTTGCCTATGATACTGAGACCTTTGGAGCTATCGGACGGGCGCGGGCGGTGGTCAGGGAGATCGGGTAATGCCAGCAGATTGACACCTCTACAGACTTAATACAAATAACTTTTTATATTGTAAAGAGTTATCCTACAAACTGACAGCTTTTTGATTACGCTTTTCCTTGATTGATACCTTTGTGGGAAATCAAAGGCTTTCTAAGCTGCCTTTTTTCAGTTAAATCTATATAATACAATGATTTGAATGGTCTTAAAGAGTCTTAAAGGCTTGGGTGGTTCTCGCGGTTTTAAGGAGATTATGGCGTTAATTCACCCATTAGATCGCTCTGTTCCAGTAAATGAGCGGCTTCTTCGACAAGACCGTCAATGATCGGATTGGAATCGGAATCAGGGTCGTCCTTGTATCGGTCGCTGATCTGGATAACCCCGGCTTGAGCGAGTGAAAAGGTGAGGTTCAACATAGCGATTTTATCGGATGTTGAAAGGTCTGTAAAACGTAGTTTGTCCATACTCCAATATCGGAGGTTTGGCGATACGGATAACTGTTTTTTATTACCCGTGACCCCCTCGCACGTTGTTACCGGCGCGGCGAACAGGGCGCGGCGACATAGTGAAGCAGAGCGCGGTCTGTGTGGCTGCGGCCTGCTGAAGGAGGCGCGTCTTGATGTATCCATCAGGGAGTGCTTAGGGCTTGCTGATCTATAGCAAGAATGGAAGCCTCCACCGCCTCTACACAGACGGCGAGGACGTATCACTATTTAAGGAAGGAAACATGAAGACCTATTGGCTGGTTGAGTCCAGCTACTACGATATTAAGGCCGAGCAGAGGCGGGCGGACGCGGAACTTCCCAAACAGTTTGGGAAGTTGATTTGAGCAAGAGACTGGCGTGGGCCGGAACCACCCTTACCCTCGTGCTGCGTCTGAAGCTGATACAGGAACAGAAAGATCATCTGCATGATGAAGAGTGTGAAATCTACCGGAGTGAAATCAAGCGGCTTGAAGAACTCTCGGCGCGTCAGGCCGCATGGATAGATGGCGCGCTCAAGGCAAACACGCAGCTATGGAGCATAGCCGAGAGCGCCGGAGCAATCACCACGGACAGAGAGGACACGCTCGCCCTCTACTGGCGCTAGTCCTTGGCCTTCCGGGTGCGGCGGGAATGACCCGGAACCTTCCCGCCTGGTCAGGTCTGGGGGATCAAACCTCTTCCCCGGCAAAAAACGCTTCCGGCGCTATGTCTATATTGCCCCCATCCCAAGATGGAACCCCATGATCAAGATAGACCTGATCAAATAACGCTCTCTCCCGTAAAGGTTGAAAACAAGGAGTATCCAACAGAGGGGTGAAATCAAATACCCTTGTTTCCCCGGTAGAGAATTCCATGCGCATACGATAATCGTCCAGAGTTTGAATAGTTATGACTTTTAGAAGCGGTTCAAGGGTTCCCGCATATACTATACCGTCTTTTTCGTACATAGCTTTCCTCACCGCAGGGGGGGGGGGGGGGCTATTTTTTCAAAGGGGATTCCGCTGACGGCCTTATTCCAGGCGGCATAAAGTTCTTCCTCATGGATAGACAGCCAGGCTAATACAAGGCGCGTTTCTTTGACCGGTAAACTCCCGACCAATACCGATGGACGCTTCATACTCATTATAAAAAACATGGACGTGAGGCTTGTTGTGCTGAACCATGTCCTTGAAGAGCATTTTTATCACGATGTTATAAAACCGGCTCAGTTCGGGCATTATATCTCCTCCCCAGTGTCATTCATCTTGAAAACAGTCTCAAAGGTACAGTCCAAGGCGGTGGCTATCTCCTTCAGTTCCTTTTCAGAGAAATTATCCCGGTTCATTTTGTTGGACATATTTTGAGGTGATTGTCCTATCTTTTTTGCAAAGTCTGAAATTGTAATCCTTCGCCTTCCCATAATAATTTTTATCTTTTCTCCAAACGTAAGCGGCATATAATCTCCCTCTTATGTATACACCATAAAATGTATATCGTCAATATATTTTTGAAAAATAAATAAAAAAGTGTAAAAAAACTTTGGCATATTAAATTAAATAGTGTATAATTAAATTATAAAGTTTAACAAAAAGGATAGAAACTATGAGTATAGAACGAGCGTATTACTACGAGAACCTACGGCGTTCCAGCTACCGGAACGAGAAAGAGGCGTTCAGCCTCAGCCTAGAACGGGCGTATGAGGGAAACAAGCCTGACCCATACCAAAGCGATCCGGCGGTACGGGCGGTGGAGGCGGACTTGCATAAGGCGTTTGACGCCGGTGATATGAGGTGGTACGGCCGTTTGCTTGATATCTCCTATAAGACGAAGGCGGCGATATGGCGGCGGCTCCAGCGAGAGACGGAGTCGGAGAAGACCGCGCAAGCGGCGACGACTCCGGTCATGGAGACCACGACGCCACCAACGCTGACAACCGAAATGGCGCGACCGGAAGCAAAGCCAGCGCCGCTGGTGGAGAGGCGGCCTATCAGCGCGATACGCACAGAGGTATACCTCGTGGCCAATGAACTACGCGAGAGCGCGGGCATGAGCAAGAGTATGGTCATGCGTGAATCATGGGCGATGGCTAAGAGCGGTCGCGCCGTGTCCCCGGTCAAGAGAGCCTCCTTTATATAGAAGACAAGAGGCGCTCATCGGGAGGCTGGTACAGCTTGAGCTTTTCGACACTGGCGACCCGCGTGGCGCACAGATTGCAGTTGCGCGGTAGTGGAACTCTGTTATTGCGAAGAAACGGGCGCGGTTTCGCGCACCGTGAAATTAGTTTTTAAGGAGACAAACAATGTCTGAACAAGCAACGCAGGTTACAGCGCGGAAGGGGAGACTCTGGACCTTTGCCCTGTGGGATGTGAAGATCAATGAAGTGGATATGGTCTATACCGCCATAGACCACACGCCTGAAGCGGTCAAAAGTAATGGAAGGGGTGGATATGAATTATCAGGCGTTACTTGAGCGATGTCCACATATCCCCACTATCGGCATGAGCGACGACGAGTGTCTGGACAAACGGCGGGAAGGTATCGGCGGGTCGGACGCGGGGGCGCTTATGGGCATGAGCGCCTACGGCAGCCCGCTCACCGTTTACCTCCAAAAGAAAAATCTTGTCCCAAAGGCCGAGACAAGCAAGGCGGCGCGACGGGGGAAAATCCTTGAGCCGGTGATCCGCGCCGAGACCATAAAGGACTTCCCGGAACTGGAGATTGAGAGTCTCCCGGTCATGCTCAGCGACCCGGAATACCTCTTTATGCTGGCAAACATCGACGGCGTGATATTCGCCAACACCCCGGTAGAAATTCGGGAAGAGGTCAACAGCGGAATCCGCGCAGGTGTTCTTTAGCTTAGGTGCGCGGTTTGCCGGAAAAATGAAGGTGCTTGTCGTGGAAAACGCCGAAAGCCTTGACGCCGAAACGACCGGCGCGATCACGAAGTGGGCTGAGAAAGCGAGATTTCTAGTAATCATGCTCCGTGTCGCTCAGGTGCCTGAGGAGCTTGAAGAGGGTGTTATCTACATCCGTGAGGGAGAGGTGTTGAAATCATGAAAGCGACGTTTGTGAAAGAGAGGGGAGGGGTGGTATATGATTACCAGCGCGTGGATTGATACCGAAAACACGGGGATTGACCCCCGCGATTCCGGCGCGTTTGAGATTGCCCTGCTTATTTACCAAGGCTCAGAGCGCGTTTTTGAAAAGCTCTACCACCTTAACCCCTTGGATGAAGAGGTGAGGTGGAGCGAGGAAGCCTGCCGTGTCAACGGCGTAACGGAGGAAATGATACATTCCTATCCGCCGCTTGAGCGGGTAGTGCCGGAACTTATCGCCGGCCTTAAACAGCGTCTTCCCGAGGAAAAGTACGTGTTCGCGGGGTATAACTGCGGGTTTGACTACAGGCATATCGCCGCGACGTTTTTCCGCGCCGGGTTCCTTGCGTCAGACTATTTCAACAAGCGGCTTATCGATGTGTACGCTCTGGTGAAAAGAGCGATGGCTACCGGGCTTTTACCGAACACGCGGGATCGGAAACTTGAGACTATGACAAAGGCTCTTGGCGTTGTTCACGACGCCGCGCATACGGCGATGGACGACATCAAAGCGACGCGGCGGTTTTACGAAACACTGTATTTCTTGGACAAGAAGGCCGCTGGTAACGACTTTGGGAATCGCGCGGCACACCAAGCGGGCGCTTGTTGAAAGCGCGGCTAGAGGGCGGCAATGACGCCGCCCAATGATATGGAATGAAGGAGTAAAATGGGCAGACGGTTGTCGCCGGGACGTTTGAGGAGGGCGGGAACATGAAGCTTTCTTTTGATGTTGAGCCGCTGGCCACGCCCATTCCCGAACAGCCCACGCGCCGGAACGACGGAGCGGGTGGGCCACCTGAAGAGGAATCCGAACCCATGAGCTGGGGAGCGCCGATGATTCCGCACGGACGGCGACTGCCGTCCCGCTCCCGCAATCCGCGTCGGCGGAGAGTCGGAGCGCGTCGGCGCGGGCTGCCAGAGCCAGAAGCGCCGGTACCAAAGACAGAAGCGCCGGTGCCAGAGACGCATGCATCGGTGCCAGAGCCGGAAGCGCCGGTACCAAAGACAGAAGCGCCGATGCCAAAGACAGAAGCGCCGGTGCCAGAGACGCATGGGTTGGTGCCAGAGACGCATGAGCCGGTGTCGGAGACGAAGCACCGGTGTCAGAGCCGGAAGCGCCGGTGCCAGAGACGCATGGGTTGGTGCAGAGACACATGAGCCGGTGCCAGAGACGCATGAGCCGGTGCCAGAGCCGGAAGCGCCGGTGTTAGAGACGCATGAGCCGGTGCCAGAGCCGGAAGCGCCGGTGTCAGAGACGCATGAGCCGGTGCCAGAGCCGGAAGCACCAGTGTCAGAGACGCATGAGCCGGTGCCAAAGACAGAAGCGCCGGAAGCGCCGGTGCCAGAGCCGGAAGCATCGGTGCCAAAGACGGAAGCGCCAGAGACGCATGAGCGGTGCCAGAGACGCATGAGGCGGTGCCAAAGACACAAACCCTGCGCTCACTGGTTAGGTATAAGGGTGTAACGTGTAAGGACAGGAGCTTAGGCTCTGACGGAGGGAAGAGCGGCGGGTTTGGGGGCTTTTAGCGCCCCGCTTGAACTCCGCCGCCGATACCACAACGAGAGGCGTTTAACCTTTCACCGCGCCGGCTGCGACGCCTTTGGTAATCTGCTTACGGAAGATGAGATAGAAAGCCACCATCGGAACCATACCGATAACCAGAGCGCTGAACTGCTTGCCGTAGTCTGTGGCAAGAGCGCCGGCAAACTTGTTGATGCCGACCGGCAATGACTTGATCGAGTCGCTGGAGGTGAGAATGTTTATCAGCATGAACTCGTTCCATGTGCCGGAAAAAGTCATGATGCCAATGGTCATTGCCACAGGCGCGAGCATCGGGAACACGATGGAGGCAAAGATTTGCAGGTACTTTGCCCCGTCAATACGCGCTGACTCAACCAGTGCCATCGGAATGCTCCGGCAAAACTCAGTGGAAAGGTACACCGACATCGGCAAGCCCAGCCCAATATAGGGGATGAGTACGCCGAGCCGCGTGTCGTATAGGCCAACGGCGTTGGTCATAAGAAAGAGCGGCACCATGATCGATTGCAGGGTCAGCAGTATGCCTACGATGAACATGCCATGCAGGAGCGGCGTTGCCTTAGCCGGAATACGCGCAAAGGCAAAACCCGCCATGGTTCCCAGCACAATCACCGCAGCCACCGTAATAAACGTGTAGAATATGCTGTTTAACAACATTCCGCCGAGGTTTGCCATGCGCCATGCGTAAGGGTAGTTGTCAAAGTACCACATCTTGGGCAAGGCCAGCTTGCTTGTCGTGATATACTCCTGCGTCGTCTTGAACGACTGGATAATGAGCCAGAAGATCGGGTAGATCGCCATGATAGCAAAAACCGCCATCACAATATAAATAGCAATCTTTGCCCAGAGCGGGCCTTTTCGTACGTCAGCCATAAGTTACTCCTTTCCGCCGTAGCGTTTTTCGACCGCCTTGGTAAGGGCGATAAGCACAAAGCTGATAAGCACCATGACGGTTGAGATCGCGTTCGCCAGCGGGTAATTGGCCTCGCCCCGGAACGCCATCATGTACATATACAACGACAGGACGCTGGTACGGTTTGCAGGGCCGCCGTTGGTCATCGTATAGAGCAGGTCATAAGACTTGAGCGAACCGGATATGGCAAGAATGGCCGCAGTAACGATGACTCCTGACAAGGCCGGCAGCGTGATGCTGCGCAACACTTGGAACTCACTCGCGCCGTCGATCTTTGCCGCCTCAATGATGGAAACGTCAATGCGCTGTATGTTGGCGAGGAAGATGATGACGTATGTACCGGTGTACATCCAGAGCATGACGATCAGCACTGGTACCATGGGGTATTGATTGATGGAAAACTGCGCCTGTGGGTTGAATATCCTGAGTATCTGCATCCAGACACTGCTTGAATTGAGGAAAAAGTTCTTCATCAGGATACCGATGATGACTGCGGAGATGACATTCGGCAGATAGATAACGGTTTGGAAGAAATCCGACCCACGCACCAGCTTACGCGAAAGAATGTAGGCAAGGGCAAAGCCCAGGGGAATCTGTCCAAACACCGACACCAGCACGATGAGCATATTGTTTTGCAGCGCAAGCCAGAAATAGCCATTGGGGTTCGTGAAGATTTCCACATAACTTTGCAGCCCCACCAATTTGATATTGGAATTGCCAAAGATTTTCCCCCCATTGTAGTTGCTTAGACTAAGCAGCACTGAAAACACTGTTGGGAAAGCCACAACAGAAAAGTAAATGATGACAGCCGGCAGCGCCAGTAACAGGTACGAAGCCCGCTCCTCACTTTTAGACGTTAGATTTTTCAAGGTTTGTTACTCCTTATAACATGGCGAATAACATTGTGAAAAGAAAAGGCTGCCCAAAACGAACAGCCTTTTCTTATACCGCAGAGTTTCTAATTAGTTTCTAGCTTTCCAGGCGTCATAGGCGCGCTGGATTTCCTGAGCTACCTGCTGGGGTGTCTTGGCGCCAAGACCGATCTCCTGCAAGCCGATGTTGCACACAGTCGCAATACCAGCGTCAAACGCGGCGTCGAGTACCGCAGTGCCGGTGGTGTACTGGCCGGAAAAGTTGGCGGCCTGCTTTTGCAAAGGCTCAAGATTCAGGCGGGCAACATCAACCGAGGTATTCGCGGGTGTGGAGATAGCGCCGGTCTCAACCTGGAAGGTTTGGATTTCGGTGCTGAGCAGCCACTTGATGAGTTTCCACGCGGCCTGTTCCTTAGCGGACCCAGCGGGAACAGACGCGCTAATGCCGTAGCCAGTGCCAAGCGTGATGGATGTTGACTTGTTGAGCTTGGCTTCCGCGATGTCCGGGAACACGGTCATAACAAAGTTGCCCTGCCGCGCCGGGGGAATGATCGCCTGTTTGGAGGTCTGGTCAGTAATAAACGCGGCAACACGCCAATCCCCGTCAATGAGGTACGCGCCGTCGCCATTGGCAAAGCGGCCTAAACCGTCGCCATACGCCGCGCTGAGTGAAGCCTGCTGAAGAACGCCGTCGTCATAGAGGGTCTTGATGAAGGTGAGCGCGGCAACAAAGTCCGCGTCCGTAAACTTCGCCTGACCATTGAGTATCTTCTTCTCCCAGCCCGCGCCGCCAAAGCGTCCGGCTATCATAGAGAAAAGACAAGACTGCATAACCCAGTCGCTCTGGTTATCCATGATGACCGTCTCTTTGCCTAAAGCTCTGAGTACCGGCACCTGAGCCTTGAGTTCAGCATAGGTGGTGGCGGGCTTGAGCCCAGCGGCGTTCAGCACTTCGAGGTTCACATAGAAGGCGTGGCTGGAGGTAACGGTTAGGGGGAGCATGGCTAAGTAGTTGGCAGCCTGACCGGAAACATCAAGCGAGATGGGTGAAAGCACCTTGTCCAGGCCATCCTGTTTTACCAGAGATGACAGGTCTTTCAACAGCTTGCTGTTATGCAAGTTGGACGAGCGGCCTGCTGGCCACAGATACACCACGTCAGGGAGCTGGCCAGAAGCGGCATAGGCCGAGGTCTTCTCATGGAACGGCTCGTTGTACAGGTCCTCCCGGACAACCCTAATGTCAGGGTTTGCCTGTGAAAACCCATCCCAGATACGTGTAACGCCTGCGGCGGCATTCGCGCCTGCAAGGTCCGTGTAGTTCAATACACGAAGTTCGGTTCGGCCATCGCTGGCAGCCCCGCCAGCAGGGGGTTGCTGGGAAGCGTTGGCAAACGCGGCAGTAGAAACAAGCGCCATAAGCGTGGCGCCCAGCGTTAATGAAATACCTCTTTTCATGGTATTCCTCCTCAAGAAATGAAAAGATTCACGGAGCTTTAGACTCCGCGCCAAGCGGCCCCAAACAGAGACCAACATTGGAACTAAAAGCAAGTTCAATTAAACACGGCTCTACAATTCTGTCAAGCGAATTCGTAACTATTTATTGAGAAGCACTATCATGTTCCCTACTCCTGCCATTTATTCCCTGTTGGATTCGGGCAGTAGCCTGCTTTGGGCCGCGCCCGGAATTGAACAAAGCAGCCGCACCACGCGCACAGAAGCTCCTCCCGCAAGGCGGCGCAGGAAGCGCATTGTTCAAGCCGCGCATCGTACACAGCGCGGTCAGCGCGAAGGGACGGCTCAAGGGGAACCGCTGTCGCAAGGTTCACGGCTTGGGCGGCGGTCATAATGGCCGCCCCGCCGCAATGAGGGCAGGGCGGCTTTGTCTCGATCATGCCAGTTCCAGCGTTACCACTGACATAGGCGGAAGCATTACGCCAAGGCTGCCGCCGGAAATCGACACGCCGCTGAAGTCTTTGGCCGCAACCACATCCGGTTTATCAAAGGTATTGTGAGCCGTCATGTTCTCTGAGGTAACAATCCGGCCCGTTGCTTTTATTGACGAACTGAGCGTTGCGCCCCGCAGTTCCAGTGTTACTTCCTGTTCGTTTTTTACATCAACATTGGTAAGAGAAACGTGAATCCTGCCCTTGTCATCAGCCGACGCGCTGGCGCTGAGCGCGGGAAGCCCGCCTGACACTTCGCTTTCCGTATATACCGGCAGCTTCACCGCGTCATGGTGAACCTTATAAAGGTCGAACACGTGATAGGTTGGTGTCAGGAGCATCTTTGCTCCCTCAGTAAGGATCACGGATTGAAGCACGTTGATGGTCTGGGCAATATTGGCCATATACACACGCTCGGCGTGATTGTTGAAGATGTTGAAGTGAAGCCCTGCTGTCAGCGCGTCCCGCAGCGTGTTCTGCTGATAGAGGAACCCGGGGTTAGTTCCCGGTTCCACGTCGAACCAGTTTCCCCATTCATCCACCACAAGGCTGACTCGGCGCTTAGGATCGAATTCGTCCATGATGGCGATGTGCTTGTGTACCAGTTCGTCCATATACGCCGCCTTTTTCATGGTGATGTACCATTCGGCTTCGGAACATTCCGTGGCAAAACCTTTCTTTGCCCATTCCCCGGGAACTGTATAATAATGAAGGGAAAGGCCGTTCATGTGTCCGCTGGCTTTTTCCATCAGCACCCTGGTCCAGTTGTAGTCGTCGCTATTGGGGCCGCAGGCGATTTTGTAAACCCGGGCGTCTCCGTAGTTCCGGGCGTAGGTCGCGTAGCGGCGAAAGTTGTCCGCGTAGAATTCGGGCGTCATGTTACCGCCGCAGCCCCAGCTTTCATTGCCGATACCCCAAAACCTTACCTTCCACGGTTCGGCGCGTCCGTTTGTGCGGCGGAGCTCGGCTATCGGGCTTACCCCGTCGAAGTTGCAGTATTCGACCCACTGGGAAAGTTCCTGTACGGTGCCGCTTCCCACATTGCCGCAGATATACGGCTCGCACCCCAACTGTCCGCAGAGATCAAGAAACTCATGGGTACCGAAACTGTTGTCCTCGACAACGCCGCCCCAGTTGGTGTTTACCATTTTGGGACGATCGTGCCGGGAACCAATACCGTCCTTCCAGTGGTACTCATCGGCAAAACAGCCGCCTGGCCAGCGGAGGCTGGGGATTTTGATACGTCTGAGGGCAGCGACAATGTCGTTCCGTATGCCCCGTGTGTTAGGTATTGCCGCTGACGCTTCAGGGTCGTTCCCTACCCAAAACCCGCCGTAAATACAGCGTCCCAGATGCTCCGAAAAGTGTCCGTACATGTGGCGGCTGATCTTGACATCGCCGTCCTGTGTTTTAACTATGATTCTGTTCATATTGTTAGACTATCCTGTCCATTCCACCTTTTCAAGCTTGCGCTTTGAGCCATCAGCAGTCGCCGTGCGTGGTGCCAGAGGCAGCCATGCGCACGGTGCTTGCGCACACTGACACAGTGCCAGAGGCAGCCGTGCGCGGTGTCAGAGGCAGCCGTGCGCATGGTGCTTGCGCACGCTTACGTGGTGCCAGAGACAGCCATGCGCGGTGTCAGAGGCAGCCGTGCGCATGGTGCTTGCGCACGCTTACGTGGTGCCAGAGACAGCCGTGCGCGGTGCCAGAGGCAGCCATGCGCACGGGGTTTACGCACGCTTACGTGGTGCCAGAGACAGCCGTGCGCGGTGTCAGAGACAGCTGTGCGCACGGTGCTTGCGCACGCTTACGCGGTGCCAGAGATAACCTTGTGCAAGGGGTTTACGCACGCTTACGTGGTGCTAGAGACAGCCATGCGCACGAGGTTTACGCACACTGACGTGGTGCCAGAGACAGCCATGCGTGGTGCCAGAGACAGCCATGCGCACGGGGTTTACGCACGCTTACGTGGTGCCAGAGATAACCTTGTGCAAGGGGTTTACGCACGCTTACGTGGTGCTAGAGACAGCCATGCGCACGAGGTTTACGCACACTGACGTGGTGCCAGAGACAGCCATGCGCACGGGGTTTACGCACGCTTACGTGGTGCCAGAGGCAGCCGTGCGCGGTGTCAGAGGCAGCCGTGCGCACGGTGCTTGCGCACGCTTACGCGGTGCCAGAGATAACCTTGTGCAAGGGGTTTACGCACGCTTACGTGGTGCTAGAGACAGCCATGCGCACGGTGCTTGCGCACACTGACACGGTGCCAGAGACAGCCATGCGCGGTGTCAGAGGCAGCCGCACGCAAGGGGTTCGCACGCTTACGTGGTGCCAGAGGCAGCCGTGCGCGGTGTCAGAGGCAGCCGTGCGCACGGTGCTTGCGCACGCTTACGCAGTGCCAGAGACAGCCGTGCTCATGGTGCTTGCGCATGCTTACGCGGTGCCAGAGACAGCCGTGCTCATGGTGCTTGCGCACGCTTACGCGGTGCCAGAGACAGCCATGCGTGGTGTCAGAGGCAGCCGTGCGCAC
>JAISAE010000065.1 GCA_031266875.1 Treponema sp. | reverse complement strand
GAAGGGATAACGTGATCTGAAACAGGCGGCATTGTTATAAGTGGAAGGCTCACTTGCCGCCTGTCTTAATTCAACCAACATTGGAGCCTTCGACACCCTATAAGAAATTTGAAAATCCTTGCGAAATCTAGAGCGCATCATTCATACGGCTTTCCCACTCAATCGCTATTGCAGTATGTCGTCATCCCGTATCTGCACACGGCGAATCTTGCCGCTGATGGTTTTGGGAAGCTCGTCTACAAACTCAATGATGCGCGGATACTTGTACGGGGCTGTGGTTTTCTTGACGTGGTTTTGCAGTTCTACCTTGAGTTCATCGCTCGGCTTCCAGCCTTTGGCAAGCACTACTGTGGCTTTGACTACGGCACCGCGTTCTAGGTCGGGCGCGGCAGTAATGGCACATTCCAGCACCGACGGATGTTCGTGAAGAGCGCTTTCCACCTCAAAGGGACCGATGCGGTAGCCGGAGCTTTTTATCACATCGTCGGAGCGGCCTACAAACCAGAAATAGCCATCCTCATCTTTCCAGGCCACGTCGCCGGTGTAGTAGATGTCGCCATGCCACACGCTTTGCGTAAGCTCGTCGTCACGGTAATAGCCGCCGAACATGCCGGCGGGTTTGCGCCTGCTGGTTCTGACCACGATCTGGCCTTCCTCACCCATATCGCAGGACAAACCGTCCTCACGCACGAGGTCGATGTCATAGCCTGGTGAGGGTTTACCCATGGAGCCAGGTTTGGGCGTGAGCCAGGGAAAGGTGGCAAGCGTAACCGTGAGTTCGGTCTGGCCGTATGCTTCACGGAGTTCAAGACCAGTGGCGGCCAGAAACTGCTCGTAGATTTCCGGGTTGAGCGGCTCGCCAGCAACCGCGCAGTGCTTTAAGGCTGAAAAATCATACTTCGATAAATCTTCCTTTATAAAGAAGCGGTAGATCGTTGGAGGTGCGCAGAAGGTAGTAACGCGATGCCGGGTGATGACCTCAAGCATGGCGTGTGGCACAAAGCGGTCATAGTCGTAGACAAAGACAGCAGTACCACAGAGCCATTGGCCATAGATTTTGCCCCACGCGGCTTTGGCCCAGCCGGTATCGGCCACAGTGAGATGCAGGCCGCCTGGCTGTACCTGTTGCCAGAACTGTGCGGTCATAATGTGGCCAATGGGATAGGCGAAGTCGTGGCGCACCATCTTTGGCATACCGGTAGTGCCAGACGTGAAGTACAGCAGCATAATGTCGCTGTTCGTGTTAACCGGTTCCTGCGGGCGCGTGAACGGCGCGGCGTGTGCCATCAGCGCCTTGAAGTCGAGCCACGGCGCGTCTGCGGGTAAAGGGGCGTCGGACGGGGTATGTACCGAGCGGCTGAATGCTTTGAGGCGTGGGAACGGCTTACCCGCCTCACGGAGCTTCTGTTCAGCCTCGTTGATATGACATATAACCTCCGCGTCATCAACGCACACAATACCAGTAATGCCAGCGGCCTCACTGCGGTAAACAATGTCTTTGGTGGTGAGCAGATGGGTTGCGGGAATGGCGATGGCGCCGAGCTTGTGGAGGCCGAGCAGTATTGGCCAGTATTCCCAGCGACGTTTGAGGATAAGCATAACCGGATCACCCTTGCCGATTCCTGCATCAAGGAAAACACGTGCGGCCTGGTCTGAGAGGCGCTGTATATCGGCGTAGCTGAACTCCGCCACCGCGCCTTTTTCGTCGCACCAGAGCATAGCGCACTCCTCTGGCTTCTCTTTTGCCAGCACATCGATCACGTCGTAAGCAAAGTTGAAATTGTCCGGCGTCTTTACCGAGAAATTGGTGTAAAAGTCTTCATACGACGTAAAGTCGAGTGATGATACATAACGTTCAAGCATATTTTAAGCTCCTAAAAAACAAAGGCTAAAAAGCGGGCAGGCGTCCCTCCGACGGCTTTCATGCCGTGGGGTTCGTTAGAATCGTAGTAGACGCTATCGCCGGGGCCAAGCTCCATTTCATGGCCGCCGATGGAGATGAGTAGCCGGCCTTCAAGCACATAATCGAATTCCTGACCTGGGTGGGTGTTGAGGCTGATGGGCTTTGCTTCAGTGTCAGCCCGTGCCTCAACCATAAACGGTTCCGCCTTCTTCCGGTGGAACTTGTACGCAAGGTTCCAGTATGTATACATGGGCCTGCGGCTCACTTCTGGCGCGTGGCCAGCGCGGGTGAGGCAATAGGTTTTGAGCTTGGGGGTTTCCCCGCTTATCAGCTCGGTGAGGTCTACCTTGAAACGCACGGCGATCTCAACCAGAGCGCCAATAGGGAAGTCCTTCTCGCCAGCTTCCCATTGTTTGTACTCAAGTGTGTCAAAGCCCAGTTCCCGCGCCAGCGCCTCAGCGGAAATCTCCTCAATTTCACGCAGGACCTTTACCCGTGCGATAATATCGCCTACTTCGTTTGTCATAACAGTTTGCTCCTTAATCTTGCTGTTTTTTACACGTCCGTACATGGCTGAAACGCAACGCATATATCGTCATTGCGCCAGAGCGCGGATGATGTTGAGATTGGCGTCAGCCTCGCTCAGGCTAGGGTCGATTTCCAGGGCGTGGGTGAAGTCAAGTATGGCCTTGTTATAGTCGGCCAGGGAGACATACGCCGCGCCCCGGTTGTTCAAGGCGATTGCGCATTGAGGATCGATCTCAAGGGCCTTTGTGTATGAGGCTATGGCTTGGTCATATTCACCCTTTTTCTTCAAGGTTATTCCCATGTTGTTATAGACGGCAGTGTCTTGGGGGTTAAGTTCCTGAGCGCGGCTGAAATCAGCAAGGGCATTGTCGTACTCGCCAATGTCGTCATAGGCCGCGCCCCGGTTGAGCCAGGCCTTGATATATGCCGGATCAAGCGTAACGGCCTCTGTGTAGTCTGCTATGGCTTTGTCATAGTCGTTTGGTCCAGCGATGTAGGCGTTGGCGCGGTTGTAATAGGCGCGGGCATAATCAGGAACAATGGCAAGCGCCTGAGTATAGCTCTCGATTGCCTGCTCATAGTCTTGCTGGCCGCTGTAGGCAATGCCTAAGTTGTTGTACGCCTCGGCAAAGTCCGGCTTGCGTTCCAGCGCAGCCTGATAATCACTTACCGCACGCTCGTAGTTATCCTGGGCGCTGTAGGCGCTGCCGCGGTTGTAATAGGCGTGGGCATCATCATACGCTAAGGTAATCGCCTGAGTGTAGTCGGCTACAGCGTCGGCGTAGCCGCCAAGCTCGTAGTAAGCGTTGGCGCGGCTATAGTACGAGTCCGCATAGTCAGGCTCAAGCATGGTGGCGTGGTTCTGGCAGTCTATGGCGCTTTTATAGTCGCCAAGCTGAAAGTAAGCGCCGCCCATGTTATACCAAGCGTCGGTGAAGTCCGGCTTGATGGCAAGGGCGTTTAGATAGTCGCTGATGGCCGCCTCGTAGTTGGCCAGGGCTTTGTACGCAAAACCACGATTACTGAATGCTCCGGCGTAGTCCTGCCTCATGCCAAGCGCCGCCGTGCAGTCTGCTATCGCCGCCGCGTAGTCGCCGAGCAAGGCGTGTACACCACCGCGATTGTTCAGGGCTTCAGGGTAGTCCTGCCTGATGGCAAGCGCCTGGGTATAGGCGTCTATGGCGCCGTAGAGATCGCCGTCATTGTAGGCCGCGATGCCGCGCTCAAACCAGTTCCCGGCTTCATCAACGTAAACCGGCTGGGGATGGACTGAGAATGTCAGAATCAGGACGACAAACCCTGTTAATACGAATTTCTTCATTATGATCCTCCAATGTCAGAATAACATAAAACAAAATCTTATACGAGATACGGCCTATGTTGCGCCGCACTATGCCGCGCCCGCATACATCCCTTGTGTGCGCCTTCACTCTCCCATGCAGAGTATGACATACTTTTTTCTATCATATTCAGAGGAGGATGATGATTATGAATGTAACATTGGAACAGCTCAGGGCGCGTGGTTTCTTTCAGCAATGCAGTGATCCTGAAGGGCTGTCTCGCCTCATGGACCAGGGGCCGCTTACCTTTTACGAGGGCTGTGATCCCACCGGACCGAGCCTGCACATCGGCCACATGGTCCCGTACTTTGGCATCCGGCACCTGCTGGCGGCTGGACATAAGGCCATAGTGCTGGTTGGCGGCGGCACCGCGAGGATCGGCGACCCATCCGGCAAGACCGAACTGCGCAAGATACTGAGCTATGAGCAGATCGACGCAAACGTCGCGGCAATCAGCGCCCAGCTTAGCCGCTTCTTCGGCCCTGATAGCGATAAGATTCAATGGGTGAACAACAAGGACTGGCTCGCCAGCCTTAACTACATTGACTTTCTGCGGGATATTGGCCGCCACTTCTCGGTTAATCGTATGCTCAGCTTTGAGGCGTACAAACTGCGCATGGAAAACGGACTCTCGTTCATTGAGTTTAACTATCAGCTCCTGCAAAGCTACGATTTCCTGCAGTTATACAAACGCTTTGGCTGTTGTTTGCAAATCGGCGGGGACGACCAGTGGGGTAACATCGTTGCCGGCATTGACCTCATCCGCCGTGTTGAAAGCGCTGAAGTCTTTGCCCTTACCTTCCCGCTTGTAAGCACAGCCGACGGCAAGAAGATGGGCAAAACCGAGAAGGGCGCTATCTTCCTTGACCCCGCAATCACAAGCCCCTACGACTTTTTCCAGTATTGGCGCAATGTCCGGGACGCCGATGTCCGGCGCTTCCTGCTCATGTTTACCTTCCTGCCCATTGAGGAATGTGAACGACTCTGCGCCGCTGGCACAAACCCCAATGACGCCAAAGAACGGCTGGCTTGGGAAGTAACAGCCCTGATACACGGCCAAGACGAGGCAAACAAGGCGCTTTCCGGCGCACGCGCCGCGTTTAGCAATGACGGCGACAAAGACGCCATGCCGCAGGTTACACTGACGCTTACTAAGTTCGCCGCTGGCTATAACATCGTTGACCTGTTCTTTGACGCGGGACTGGTTCCCACCAAGAGCGAAGGGCGCAGGCTTGTTCAGCAAGGCGGCGCATTTGTGGCACAAGCCGGAGCCAAGCTTGCCGCCATTGACGATGTGGCAACAATACTTGGCGCTGACGCCCTCGACGCCACCGGCGAGCTTCTGTTGCGTGCCGGAAAGAAACGCTACTGCCGCGTCATCACCATTGCTGATTGCTGAATCCACGCGCTCACGCGGCTGCGGTGTTCAGAGACCGCGATAGGTACATTCTTTGCTAAAAACACTTGACACAACCGAGACGTTTTTGGTAAGGTTCAGATGTACGGTTTAGTCCTCTTCGTCTAGTGGTCAGGACATCGGGTTTTCATCCCGACAACGGGGGTTCAATTCCCCCAGAGGATGTTTGAAAAGCGCAGTAAAGCGCGTTATTGCTCTTGCATACCTTACTTTTTTACCCTTAACATACTTTTTTACACTCATAAACATCATTCATTGTTTCACCATACGTCTCGACGCGGCCTTATTCCTTCTCGCGGCTGGTAAAAACAGCTTTGCGGCGCTCAAAGGAAGACTAACCGTGAAGAACAAAGCTGCGTCAACTTGCATCATCAGGGTACAAAACAAAGACTTTAGGTTAAAGTCTAAAGACGTGGCAGTGAAGTCTTTAGACTTTGAGTTAAAGTCTTTAGACTTAGGAGTGAAGTCTTTAGACGTGGCCTTAAAGTCTTTAGACTTAGACTTAAAGTCTTTAGACGTAGACTTAAAGTCTAAAGACGTGGCAGTGAAGTCTTTAGACTTTGGGTTAAAGTCTTTAGACTTTGAGTTAAAATCTTTAGACATAAAAGTAAAGGTGTAACCCTGAAGGCTTCCGTCATCAGGATTACGAATTAAGGTTCATTACGGCTATATATAAGGAGATGATGACATGAAGTCAGATATTGAAATCGCGCAGGAAACTACGCTCAAGCCCATTGCCGCGATCGCGGCAAACGCGGGTATCGAAGAGCGTTACCTTGAGTTGTATGGTACTTATAAGGCTAAGGTTGATTATAAGTATCTGCGGGACAACGACGCTAAGGCTGATGGGAAGCTGGTGTTGGTTACGGCGATCACACCGACGCCTGCGGGTGAAGGGAAGACCACGACTACCGTTGGCTTGGCTGACGGGCTTCGGAAGATCGGTAAGAGCGCCATTGTCGCCTTGCGAGAGCCTTCGCTGGGGCCGGTGTTTGGCGTGAAAGGCGGGGCCGCGGGCGGCGGCTATGCCCAAGTGGTGCCGATGGAGGATATTAACCTCCACTTTACCGGCGATATGCACGCCATTGGCGCGGCAAACAACCTGCTCGCCGCGCTCATTGACAATCACATCTATCAGGGAAACGCGCTTGGTATTGATCCGCGCCGTATCACCTTGCACCGCTGCGTGGACATGAATGATCGGCAGCTCCGCTTCATCGTGGACGGACTGCGCGGCAAAGCCAACGGCACTCCCCGCGAGGATGCTTACGACATCACCGTTGCTAGTGAGGTCATGGCGATACTCTGTTTGGCTTCTGACCTTGACGACCTTAAACAACGACTTTCTTCTATAGTATTGGGTTATACCTACAGCGGCGAGCCGGTTCGCGCCGCGCAGCTTAACGCGGCGGGAGCTATGGCGGCGCTGCTTAAAGACGCGCTCAAACCCAATCTGGTACAGACACTGGAACACACGCCAGCGTTTGTGCATGGCGGCCCATTTGCCAACATCGCGCACGGTTGTAACTCGGTGATGGCGACGCGGCTGGCGCTCAAGCTCGGTGATTATGTGGTAACGGAAGCTGGTTTCGGCGCTGATCTTGGGGCGGAAAAGTTTCTGGACATCAAGTGCCGTATGGCAAGACTAAAGCCAGCGGCAGTGGTGATTGTGGCGACGGCGCGGGCGCTTAAACACCACGGCGGCGCGAAGAAGGCTGACTTGACAACAGAAAACCTCGCGGCGCTGGAAAAAGGATTGCCGAATCTGTTACAGCACGTCAAAAACATCACGCAGGTCTATGGACTGCCAGCGGTAGTTGCCGTCAACCGGTTTCCCCAGGACAGCGACGCCGAGCTTGCTCTTATTGAAAAGAGGTGCCAGACACTCGGCGTGAATGTGGCGTTGAGCGAGGTCTGGGCTAAAGGGGGCGCGGGCGGCATGGCGCTGGCGCACGAGGTGGCGCGGCTCTGCGCACAGCCATCGAATTTCCAGTATAGCTATGAGCTATCCACGTCCATTGTTGAAAAGATCGAAGCCATTGCTAAAAAGATTTACCACGCTGGCGCGGTAAGCATACTGCCGGCGGCAAAAAAGCAGATTCACGACCTTGAGAAACTGGGTTTCGGTGATCTGCCGGTTTGCATGGCGAAAACGCAATACAGTTTTTCTGACAATGAAAAGCTGCTGGGCGCGCCAAGCGGTTTTACGCTTACGGTAAAGGAAGCAAAGGTTTCGGCAGGCGCGGGTTTCATTGTAGCCCTCACCGGCGACATTATGACCATGCCTGGACTGCCGCCTGTTCCGGCGGCTGAGAAAATCGACATTGACAGTACGGGGAAGATTTCAGGCCTGTTCTGAGCTGGACGTGTCGTTATGCTACAGCGGCGGGGATTGCTTAAAGAGGCGTCCTTAGTCGTCTGTTGCCTTTGACGCGATGACGCTATCGACGGCGCGGGCGCTGTGTGGCGCTGCTTTATGGAAGCTAAAGACTCCATGAACAGGCGCTATTGATTTTATCTGTATGTAACGTCATGCTGAACTATCAATATGCGAAAAAAAGTTGCTCTGCTTGGCGCTACAGGTTCTATTGGAAAAAGCACGCTTGATGTGTTACGGCGAGGGAAAGATGTGTTTGAGGCTGTGCTTTTTTCAAGCCATACCGATAGCGCGGGTTTAGAGGCGCTGGGCGCGGAGTTCCCTGACGCGGCGCTGGCGCTCTCTGGTGTGGAACGGGGCGCGTCCTGCGTTGACTATGTTGGTAGTGAAGGTTTATTGCGGGCAATCAGTGGCTGCGGCGCGGATATTGTGGTTAACGGGATTGCTGGCGCGGCTGGGCTTGCGCCGTCTATCGCGGCCTTAGAGTCAGGCATGGACCTGGGGCTGGCCAATAAAGAAACCATTGTCATGGCCGGGCCGCTGGTACGCGAACTGGCTAAAGCAAAAAAGGCGCGGATACTGCCGGTTGATTCAGAACATTCGGCTATCTTTAAGCTGCTTGAGGCTCATGGTAGGGAGAATCTGGCGACAATCCTCTTAACCGCGTCAGGCGGGCCGTTTCGCACATACACGCTGGAACAGCTTACCAGCGTACGGGCGCAGGACGCGCTCAAGCATCCCACATGGAACATGGGCGCTAAGATTACCATTGATTCGGCAAGCATGGCGAACAAGGGGCTTGAGGTGATTGAGGCGGCGCGGCTGTTTGACATACCGGTTACCGCAATAGCTGATGTGATACAGGTCATTGTTCATCCGCAGAGTATTGTTCATTCGATGATTAGCCTGAAAGACGGGTCGATTTACGCGCAGATTTCACGGCCTGATATGCGGTTTCCCATTCAGAGCGCGCTTTATTACCCTGAAGACGCGCCTTCAGGTTTTGAAGGGCTTGACTTTAAGCAGCTTACGCTCGGCTTTGAGAAGCCGGATGAGGAAAAGTTCCCCATGCTTCCCCTTGCATATCAGGCGTTGAGCGCCGGGGACTTGTATCCGGTTGTATATAACGCGGCCAATGAGGTTGCGGTCGCGGCGTTTCTCGTGGAACAGATACGCTTTCCTGACATCGCCCGCGTTGTAGCAATGGCGCTGGAACAGAACTGGGACGGTAAACTGGAGTTTGACGCGATCAGGGAGACTGACAGCCGCGCACGGTCTGTAGCGAAATCTGCTGTCAACACGTTGTCATTTTTACCGATTATGTAATGAAATGCTGTTATAAAATAGGGATAAAAGAGGTCAGGTCTTATGAATAAACAAATGAGCTATGCTTGTGTCGCACTGATAGGATTGTTTGCGCCATTGCTGTTCGCGCAGGTGAATACCAATGAGTTACAGCAGGGGCAAGGTTCGGTTGAGTTCTATAATTATACTGGTCCGACTACACGGGTTGATACAGTCGCGCAGATTCGGAACATTGGTTATGAACAGGGGCTTGCGGTCCGGCGCGGGGCGACTCGTTCAGGCGCGACGAACCGGTATTTCGTGATTCATTCAGCTACAGCCCCGGAGGGAGAGCTGATGGATGCGGACATCTTTGGTTTAGGGGCTGGCGTGGGGGTAGACCACATACGGAATCTGAGGCTCATCATCCAGGGCTATCTTGAGGGGGCCTATAACTATTCGGCGGTGGATGCGAGGTTACTTGCCCAATATATTACCATTTATAATGCATTTTATCGGGGGAACTGGAGTTTTTTCAGTTCCCGTTATAAGCAAGCGGTTCTGGGAAACCTGAGTGCTGACCGTGTTGGTCTTTCTGTACGTTTTGATGAATGGCCTGGACGGACGCTCATTGTAATCCCGCTGGGTAACGCCAGTCCCGGGTCATTGAGCGCCATAGATACATCGGCGGTTAGCGATGAGGGCGTGCTTGAGGAACTGCGGCGTGATCCGAATCAGGGGCTGGATGTGAGGAAAGAGATGGTTGAGTTAAAGGAGCGCGAGGCTGACGAGGCTGAGGCTCGCGCTGCGGATTTGCGAGAAGCTATTGCAACGGAGGAAGCCAGAATCGCGGCGGAGCGTCGCCGGGCGCAACAGGCGTCGCCGGAAGAGGCGCAGCGTATTGAGGATGAGCTTGCCGCTAGGGAAAATGCGCTGGAAGAACAGCGTAGACTGGCTGATGAAGCAGAGCGTATGGCTGAAAGGAAGATGCTTGACGCTCAAAGCGACCGCGAGGACATTGCGATTGATCAGAATGGCGGCATTGCCGCAGAAACTGCTCGACGGGTGGAAGCAGCGCGGCAAGCAGAGATAGCACGCCAGGCGGAAATAGCGCGCCAAGCGGCTGAGGAAGCGGCACGACAAGCGGTCGAGGAGGAAGCGGCGCGTCAGGCGGCTGAGGAAGTGGCGGCACAGCAGGCGACGGAAGAGGCGGCGCGTCAGGCGGAGATAGCGCGGCAGGCGGCTGAAGAAGCGGCGCGGCAAGCGGAGATAGCGCAAGAAGCGGCGGAAAACGCCATGCCTCAGAATGAGGAGGCGGCGCGGCAAGCAGAGATAGCGCGGCAGGCGGCTGAAGAGGCGGCGCGTCAGGCCGATGTAGCGCAACAGGCGGCGGAAAATGCCCTGGGTCAGGGTGCGGATGCGGCGGCGCAGCAGACAGAGCTTGCTCGGCAAGCGGCTGAAGAGGCGGCACGGCAGGCGGAGATAGCTCGTCAGGCGGCTCAAGAAGCTACGCGGCTTGCAACCGAAACGGAAGCGGCGCAACAGGCGGCTGAGGAAGCGGCGGCGGCACAGGAAGCGGCGCGGCAGGCTGCTGAGGAGGCGGCACAGCAAGTGGCTGAAGAAGCGGCAGCACAACAAGCGGCGGCGGAAGAGGCGGCGCGGCAAGCGGAGATAGCACGTCAGGCGGCTGAAGAGGAAGCGGCGCAACAGGCAGCAGAGGAAGCGGCGGCACAACAAGCGGTGGCTGAAGAGGCGGCGCGGCAGGCGGAGATAGCGCGGCAGGCGGCTGAGGAAGCAGCGCGGCAAGCGGAGATAGCGCAAGGAGTGGCGGAAAACGCCATGCCTCAGAATGAAGCGGTGGCGCGACAAGCAGAGATAGCACAAGACGCGGCTGAAGAGGCGGCGCGGCAGGCCGATGTAGCGCAACAGGCGGCGGAGAATGCCCTGGGTCAGGGTGCGGATGCGGCGGCGCAGCAGACAGAGCTTGCTCGGCAAGCGGCTGAAGAGGCCGTGCGACAGGCGGAGATAGCGCGTCAGGCGGCTGAAGAAGCGGCACGGCTTGCAGCCGAAGCGGAAGCGGCGATGGGCGGTTTTACCGCCAATGAAAGCGATGGTGGAACAAAAGTTGTTATGATTGAGCTGACGCAGCCTGATTCGCCCTTAGGTGTCCTCATAGAGCTTAACCTTGCAACCGGTACAAGGACGAATACTTCAAACCTCGCTACCATAAACGCACGTTCCTTAACAGTCATTGGTGAAGGAGAAGATCAGAAGATTTTTGCGACACTGACATTGACGGGAAATGTTGTCCAGCTTATTCAAATTGATCAGGAAAACATGGGCGTTGGCGCACAGATCAGCGACAATAGCATTGATTCTTTGTACGCTGACGCGCCGCTCTGGGTTCGGGAGACTAACATATACACCATTGTTAGTTCAGGTGGCGCACTGTACCTTGCCCGCTTTAATACCGCCGCGATTGCCGATGGTGTTATCCCACTTGCCGCGAAATCCGCGATGCAGATACACCCCTACGCGACGGTCAGTTTTCAGGGCGATATTATTCTGATACAAAGCGCCGATGGTCAGCCGGCCATGCTTAACGCGAATGACCTGACCGAAAGGCTTTAGACACCAAGAGCCGCCAGAAGGCGGCTCTTTTTATAAGCAGTCCATTACATACCGTAGATGTGAGAGAACTCGTGCAGTAGTTCCAGCGCTTTCTCCTTACAGTTTCCACAGACTGTACCGATCTTGGTGGCCTGCTGGAGTTGCTCCCAAGTGTGGGCGCCATTTTGAAAGGCGTTTTCAATGTCCTTATCCGTGATGCCCAAACACTGGCAGATCGTGGTTGTCGCTTCCTTGAGCATACCAGCGCGTCCGGTTTTTTCAAGATAGTCGTCAATAGCCGCTCGCAGAGCCTTGTCCCCCAATACCGAGCAATGTATCTTGTAATCCGGCAGACCGCCGAGCTTTTCCACCAAGTCTTCCGGCCTGATCGTGTATGCCTCCATGATGTTCATACCCTTGATGGTCTCGGACAGCATACTCGTCGAGGCAATGGCGCTGGCGCAGCCATAGGTTTTCCAGCGTACGTCCGTAATGATATCGTCCTTGATTCTGAGGAGCATGAGCATCTGATCCCCGCACTTGATATTTCCGGTCTGCCCACGCGCATTGCAGGGAAAATCCGCTTCTTCCCCAAACAGCGCGTTTCGGGGATTGGTGAAATGCTCTTTCACCGTATCTGAATACAACCAGTTAGTCATGTTATTCCTCCTTATCGTAAAGTAGACATAGATCGGAGCCGCATGATAATGGGCGGCAGCTTTTGCAGGATATAGTCAATATCATCCACGTTCAAGCCCCAACCTAAACTGAAGCGGATGGAACCGTGGGCAAGCTCCGGCCCAACGCCGATGGCCATGAGTACATGCGATGGCTCAAGACTGCCTGAAGCGCAGGCTGAACCGGTCGATGCCTCAATACCCTCAAGGTCCATTGAAAGCAGAATCGCCTCGCCTTCGGCTCCCGGAAACGAAACATTCAGCGTGTTGGGAAGAACCGCTGTGGGATGACCATTAATCTTGATGTCTGGCACCCTTTTCAGCAAGCCGTCGCGCAGCCGGTCGCGCAAGGCCGCCGTGTGCCGGCTATACGAGCCAAGTTCCCCAAGCGCCAGTGAAGCCGCCAGCCCGAAGCCCAGTATGCCGATGTTATTGTACGTTCCAGCGCGGAACCCGTCTTCCTGATGACCGCCGTGAATAAGCGGAAGTAAAGGCGCTCCCTTCCTCACATACAAGGCCCCAATCCCTTTTGGCCCGTAAATCTTATGCGCCGACATAGTAAGATAATCAACACCCAGCTCGTCCACGTCCACCGGAACCTTGCCCACAGCCTGCACCGCGTCGCTGTGCAGGAATGCACCAGCCTCTTTCACCAGCCGGCTGATTTCCTTGATATCCTGCACGGTCCCAATCTCGTTATTGGCCATCATTATTGACACAAAGAGGGTGTTTTCGTTAAGCGCTGCCTTGAGCGCGTCCAGCTTCACCAACCCCTGCCCATCAACTGGCAGGATCGTTACCTTAAACCCCAAGCTTTTCAGGAACATGGCTGAGTTAAGCACACAGGGATGCTCAATGGCGCTTGTGATAATCTCGCTTTTCCCGCCCAGCACATGCCCATCCTCAGCCGTTCCCTGCTGGCGCATGGTCTGGAACACGGTATTGTTTGACTCTGACCCTCCTGACGTAAAGATGATACGCTCAGGCGGCGCTCCCACCAGCGCCCCCACCGAAGCCCGCGCTTCCTCAATCCGCGCACGAGCCAAGCGCCCGTGTGCGTGCATACTCGACGCATTCCCATAGACATCGAGATCCGTTATCATAGCAGCCTTGACCTCCGCACGGAGAGGCGTAGTCGCGTTATAATCAATATAGACTTGACATTCTGTCATACAAACTTCCTTAATTTTAAACTTGTATATATATCATAGTAAATTACTAAGAGAAATGGAAGTGTATCATCAAGGCATCAGCGGCGTTTACTTTTCTAACTAACGTCTCTGGCACCTCGGAACCAATTGGTTACATGAATGCGATTGTTTTATTCTTTCTCATTGAAAAAATTAAAATATCATGGGATACTTGGTTATTATGAAAATACGTTCTAAGATCGTTTCATTAGTCATACTCGTTGCCCTCTGCGCCATGGTAGGTTTTGGTATCTTTATGTATACCACTCTGACCCTCCAGGGAATATCGCGTGAGTGTACTCAAAATTTAAACCTTGTACAGGCAGACGAGTATTCTATCGAGCTGAATGCTTTCTTGAACTCGGTTCAGGAAAGCGCGGGAATCAGTCAAAGCCTAGGGGAAACCTTCTATGGATTACGGTCTATCTTGCCTGAAGCACAACTGAGAACATATATGGCCACTACCTATCATAGGGCTTTTTCCTTGGAACCTAATCTCTTGGGAGGCGGCGCCTTCTATGCACCCTACGCCTTCTACCCGGAAATCGAAGATTTTCACTACTTTGCCAGTAAGAGTCTTGATACCATTGACGCTAGTCCCCGAAATATCCAGTGGATAGGGGATGAATGGATATGGGATGTGGCAACCTATGAAGCCGATTGGTATCAAATCGCGGTACCCCAAGGCTGGAACCCGCAGCAAAAAAGGGACCAACAGCACTACTGGAGCGAGCTTTACACGGATACTTCGGTTAATGCCCTCATGGTAACAATCAGTATGCCCATGTATGATTCGGAAGAACGTATTATCGGGGTAGCTACGGTGGATATACCCCTTAAAGTGTTGGAAGACATGATACACTCCTTTGCGCTGCCTACCCCTTCGTCTCAGATTGTGGGCTTTTCTACTCTCAATAAGGCTTCCTTTGCCATTTCCGGTCAGAACACCGGGGGAATTATTCCCTATCCGCAAACAAGTTGGCTTACCCACTTAACCACGCTTAAGCCAGGGGATGCTTTGACTAAAACGACGCTGTCCATCGAGAACAATGATTACCATCTGTATACTCAGGTTCACTCTTCAGGTATTGGACTGGCGCTCCTCATTCCTGAAGCCGAAGCCTTCCATGTCATAAACCAGATGCAACAGGGCAATACTATCACCCTCATTGTCGTCTGCCTGTCCCTGATAGGCGCGTTTATTATTGCTTACTTCATATCCGCCTCCATTACCAAACCTATTAAGGAAAGTGTCGTCGCCGCTCGCCAACTGGCCAATCTGGACTATACGCTTAAGTTCTCCCAGAGACGGAACGATGAAACTGGCATCTTGTGTGACGCCCTCTTGGTTATCAGGGATAACTTGCAAACGAAGATGGTCAGTATGGATCAGGAACTTACCCAACAACATACTCATATCCGCACTAACTTAAACAAATCCTCTGGGGAGATAGGGGTCATTAATCAGAACATGGACACAACGCTGGATAAGACCAACCAGCAAATAGAAGCGGTCAAGCATGTGTACGGAGCGGTTGCGAAGATAGCCGCTTGCATTGGGTCCCTGGAAAAGACTGTACAGCTCCAATTCCTTACTCTTGCGGACTCCGCGCAAGTTATCAAACAGATGGTCGGTGATACAGATTCGGTGCGTACTGTGGTGCAGGAGACCCACGGTATAACCAACAGTCTGGGGGCTTCTTCGGAAACCGGGCAGAAGAGTCTTTTGGAACTGAACGAAGCGCTGCATCTCATTGCGGAGCAGTCGGCATTTCTTGAGCAGGCCAATGCCGCAGTAGTGAACATCGCTGCCCAGACCAATATTCTTGCCATGAATGCTGCCATTGAAGCAGCCCACGCCGGGGAAACGGGTAAAGGCTTCGCAGTGGTCGCTCAGGAAATCCGCAAGCTGGCTGGCTCCTCAAATCAAGAATCAGCGTCTATCTCTCAGGAGATTAAAAAGATGCGGACTACCATCGCCCATATCAGCCAAGTCTCCGAAGAAACCGTTCAGACCATGAGCGCCATATTCACCAAGATTCATGCCATGGAATCTTCATTCGGTATTATCAGTACCGCAGTAGGCGCTCAGGCGTC
Source organism: Treponema sp. (assembly GCA_031266875.1). GTDB lineage: Bacteria > Spirochaetota > Spirochaetia > Treponematales > Breznakiellaceae > JAIRMT01. The sequence continues at coordinate 4,331 of JAISAE010000065.1, read as the reverse complement.
CAATGGCGCAAAGGTTTTGGATGCTTTAGGCAACTTGCAGGCATCTGCCGAACAGGTACGAAAAGGTTCAACGGATATTCAGGAACGGAGCGGTTTAATTCAGACCGTAGTTGAAGACTTAGAGCGTATATCCCAAGCAGTAAATGAGAGTGTAGCCGAGGTGCAAGCATCCTGTAAGACCATTGCCGAACAACTGGAGACAGCCCGCCAGATCGCTGCGGAACCTTCTGTCATACAGGCATAGCCCGGCGCTGTTTTTATTAACAGCGGATGAATTTGAGCGTAAACCACTCGCTTTACGCTCAACAGTACCCTTTGCGCTATGGCACTATGTATGAGGAGCCACATTAGCTGATGTGTGTCTTGCAACATTATCTGGCTTTGAAAGGCGTAGCCTTAACTGCGGTGTTAGCCATCAGCGGCGTGGCCTCACCAACCGAGGCGTCAAACCAAGCGAATTGAACACGCGCCATGTTTCGCGTTATAGTCTCGTAACAGCCTTCCTGAACCGTAACGCTGGTCTTGAAGGCGTTCTATCAGGAGTACCCAATGATTAGTTTACATGCAGAGCCTGTAACGCTTGCTGATTGCGGCGAGAACTATGCGCCACAGCCTCTGAGTGGCTCGTTCCCTGGCGCGGGAACCATGACCTATAGCATACTTGACGCGCATAACGTGGCGACAACGCCAAAAGGCGCGTATCGGCTGCGTTTCGACAGCCTGATCTCCCATGACATCACATATGTGGGCATCATTCAGACTGCGCGGGCAAGCGGCTTAAAACAGTTTACTGTGCCTTACGCGCTCACCAACTGCCATAACAGCCTCTGCGCTGTCGGCGGCACGATTAACGAAGATGACCATGTGTTCGGCCTGTCAGCCGCAAAGAAGTACGGCGGCATCTATGTGCCAGCAAATCAGGCGGTACTGCACCAGTACGCCCGCGAAATGATGAGCGGCGTGGGGCAGATGATTCTAGGCTCAGACAGCCACACCCGCTATGGGGCGCTCGGCGCGATGGGCATTGGCGAGGGCGGGCCGGAAGTGGTTAAGCAACTGCTCTCCAACACCTACGATATTGCCGCGCCAGAGGTGGTACTCGTGTACCTCACTGGCGAGCCAAAACGCGGGGTTGGGCCGCATGACGTCGCTATTGCGCTCTGTGGCGCGGTTTACGATAACGGCTTTGTGAAGAACAAGGCGCTTGAGTTCGTCGGGCCGGGTATAAAAACATTGCCAATGGATTTCCGCATTGGCATTGATGTGATGAGCACTGAAACCGCCTGTCTCTCCTCAATCTGGGAAACTGATGAGCAGGTTTTTGCCTATTACGCGGCTCACGGACGGGAAGACCAGTACCGTGATCTCCATCCGGCAATGGGCGCGAGTTACCACGCGATGATCACCATTGACCTGAGCAAGATCGAGCCGATGATTGCCATGCCTTTTCACCCGTCAAAGGCGTATACCATCCGCGAGGCCAACGCCAATGCCGCTGATATACTTGCCACTGTTGAAAAAGACGCATCGCAGCAGTGTGCGGGAACAACAGCTAAGGCCGCGCTCCGCCTCGTAGACAAGATAGACCACGCATCAGGCCGTATCCGCGTTGACCAGGGCATTATCGCTGGCTGCGCGGGCGGCATGTACGACAACATCCGGGAAGCGGCGGCTATACTCAACGGCGCTTCCATTGGCGCGGACTACTTCTCCCTGTCGATCTATCCGCCAAGTACACCGGTTAATCTCCAGCTTATTGACGCAGGCATAGAGCGGCGGCTCATGGAAGCTGGGGCGCTCTTCAAACCCTGTTTCTGCGGCCCATGTTTTGGCGCGGGAGATGTACCCGCCAATAACGGCCTTTCGATAAGGCATACGACGCGCAACTTTCCTAACCGCGAAGGTTCACGACCGTCTGACGGCCAGCTTGCGGCGGTTGCGCTCATGGACGCTCGCTCCATTGCCGCGACTGCGCGTGCCGGCGGCCTATTGACCGCCGCAACCGAGATTGACTATGCGCCGGACTACGCGCCAGCCCCGCCATTCAACGCCAGCATCTACGAGAAGCGCGTTTATAACGGCTTTGGTAAGCCGCATACAGACGCAGCCCTGCGCTTTGGCCCAAACATCGCAGACTGGCCGAAGATTGACCCGCTTGGCGAAAGGCTTTTGTTACGCCTCGCCAGTGTAATCCGCGATCCTGTTACCACAACCGATGAGCTTATCCCGTCAGGCGAGACATCCAGCTATCGTTCCAACCCGCTGAAGCTGGCGGAGTTCACCCTTTCCCGCCGCGATCCCGCGTATGTGGGACGCGCAAAGGCAATTCAGGCGCTCAATGCGGCGCACAAGGCTGGACGCTTCCCCGTTGAAGCACGAGACGCGCTTGCTCGTGTTTCCTTAACCGGTGATGAGGCGGCAGCCACGCAGATCGCCTCAGCGGTGTTTGCCATGAAGCCCGGCGACGGCTCGGCGCGTGAGCAGGCCGCGTCTTGCCAGCGAGTATTAGGCGGCGGCGCGAACATAAGCTACGAGTACGCCACCAAACGCTATCGCTCGAATCTCATCAACTGGGGCATACTGCCCTTTACCCTGGACGCCAGAACCCTGTTTGACGCGGAACCCAACGATTGGGTCTATGTGCCTGATGTTCGCGCTGGTATTGAGCAAGGGGAAACAGCTTTCAGTGCCACACTGATACGCGCCAATGGGCAAGTAGTTGAACTTACCTTGCATATCGCGGCGCTCACCCATGATGAACGAGACATCATCCTTAGCGGCTGTCTTATGAACTATTATGCAAAGCAATTGAAACAGTAGCGAAACGCGGAACGCCTTGTGAACATCCAAGGCGCTATCTATACTTGTTTTATGTAGACAGCTTAGGAGGAACTTATGTCAAGAATTGTTATGAAGAACCCAATTGTGGAGATGGACGGCGATGAAATGACCCGTATCATCTGGGGGCAACTCAAGGAAGAACTGCTGCTGCCGTTCATTGACCTCAAAACCGAATACTACGACCTCGGTCTCCAGCACAGGGATGAAACCAACGATCAAGTAACGATTGACGCGGGCGAGGCAATCAAACGCCTGCACGTAGGTGTCAAGTGCGCCACCATCACCCCGAATGAGCAGCGCGTCGCCGAGTATCACCTCAAGAACATGTGGAAAAGCCCCAACGCCACTATACGCGCCATACTCGACGGCACGGTGTTCCGCGAGCCGATTCTGGTCTCCTGTGTGAAGCCGGTCGTGCGTACATGGCAAAAACCAATCGCCATAGCTCGCCATGCGTACGGCGATGTGTACAAGGCTGTGGAATACCGTGTGCCGTCAGCGGGTAAGGCGGAGCTGGTGTTCACCAGCTCCTCTGGCGACACGTTCCGGGAAACTATCCATGACTTTGAGGGCGCGGGTGTGCTTCAGGCCATGCACAACAAAGATTCTTCTATCATATCCTTCGCGCACGCTTGCTTTCACTACGCCCTTTCCCGTAAGCAAGACCTCTGGTTTTCCACCAAAGACACCATCTCAAAGCAGTACGACCAGACCTTCAAGAACCTGTTTCAGCGCATCTACGATACCGAGTACGCGGAGCAGTTCAAAGAAGCTGGCATCACGTATTTCTACACGCTCATTGACGACGCAGTAGCGCGGGTCATGCGGTCAGAGGGTGGTTTTGTGTGGGCCTGCAAGAACTACGATGGCGATGTGATGAGCGACATGGTTTCCACTGCCTTTGGTTCCCTGGCCATGATGACCAGCGTTTTAGTCAGCCCGGACGGTAACTTCGAGTTTGAAGCAGCCCACGGCACGGTAACCCGCCACTATTACCAGCGTCTCAAGGGCAAAGAAACCTCCACCAACCCCATTGCTACGATCTTTGCATGGTCAGGCGCACTCCGCAAGCGTGGCGAGCTGGACAAGCACAATGCCCTCATTACCTTTGCTGGCAAGCTCGAAGCCGCGTCTCTGGCCGTGATTGAGCGCGGCATGATGACCAAAGACCTTGCCCTCCTTTGCGAAGGCGTGAAACCCGAAGTAGTCAACACGTTTGATTTCATCAGCGCGATTCGCGCCACAATGAGCGCATAGAGCCATAGGACTGACCGGTGGGTCACTCACACTCGGTCGAGTGGAACACTCACACCAGTACGAGTGGAACACTCACACCAGTACGAGTGGAACACTCACACTCGGTCGAGTGGGTCACTCACACTCGGTCGAGTGGAACACTCACACTCGGTCGAGTGGAACACTCACACTCGGTCGAGTGGAACACTCACACTCGGTCGAGTGGAACACTCACACTCGGTCGAGTGGAACAC
>JAISAE010000040.1 GCA_031266875.1 Treponema sp. | reverse complement strand
AAGGCCGTCAGACGGATCGTCATAAGCCCGCATGACGAGTCGTCATAAGCCCGCATGACAGATCGTCATAAGGCCGTCAGACGGATCGTCATAAGCCCGCATGACGTATCGTCATAAGCCCGCATGACTTATCGTCATAAGCCCGCGTGACGAATCGTCATAAGCCCGCCTGACGACGCGTCATAAGCCCGCGTGACGAAGCGTCATAAGCCCGCGTGACGAAGCGTCATAAGCCCGCGTGACGAAGCGTCATAAGCCCGCGTGACGAAGCGTCATAAGGCCGTCAGACGGATCGTCATAAGGCCGCATGACGAGTCGTCATAAGGTTGCCGTTAGATTGCGGTGAAACACCCGTCGATGATCACGTCGCAGCCGCTGGTATAGGCGGCGCTGTCGGAAAAGAGGTAGATGATAGCTCCGGCTAGTTCTTGGGGGGTTCCCATGCGGTGCATGGGAATTTGCGCTATCCACGAGTCGCGGTAGTCTTTGCGGATAGCGGCGGTTAAATCGGTCAAGATATAGCCGGGGCTGATGCTGTTGACTCGTATACCCTTGCTTACCCATTCCACTGCCAGCGACTTGGTGAGATGCTTGACCGCCGCTTTGGTGGCGTTGTATGACGCTTGGGGCTGAGGGGTGTTGATAATGCTAGCAGACATAGATGCGGTGTTGACAATGGCGCCGCCCCTGTTGTGGGCGATAAGCCATTTGCCAAATGCTTGTGCCATGTAAAAGATGCCGTTGAGGTTCACGTCAAGCACCTTGAGCCATTCATCAGGCGGCACATCCTCTGCGGGTGTCTGAATACAGATGCCTGCGTTGTTAAGAAGCAAGTCCAACGCGCCCATCTTGTCCGCAGCGGCAGCGATTGTTTCCTTCACCTGTTCCGGCTTGGTAACGTCGCAGTAGAATCCGGCGGTTCTGACTGAATACGCATCCGCGATTTCAGCGGCGGTTTGAGCGGCCAGCTCTTCAAGCACGTCAAAGATAACAATGTCCGCGCCTACAGCAGCCATATTCTCCGCAGCGCATTTCCCAATGCCTCGCGCTCCACCAGTAACAATGGCGACTTTGCTTTGCAAGCCAAATAGTTTCTCTACATGAGTCATGTTTCATCCTTCTTTACGGTAGGTTTTAATACTTCGCGTCTCATACGATATGGCTCTATGGAGAAATCTTCAATAGTCCGCCGCTTGCATACGTTGTGCGCAGGAATGGCGCTGAATTGGCGCTATCAGCATTGTGTACTTGTCAGCATAGGGCTATACTGAAATCAGGTATATTTTATGGACAATAACAAAAGTGGCGCTTCTCTGAGTATGGCTGAACAATGGAATAACAGGGCTTTGTTCCGCCTTTTATGGCCTCTTATTATCGAACAGATTCTGTCGGTTACTATGGGCGCGGCTGATACTGTTATGATGAGTGGCGTTGGTGAACATGCGGTTTCTGCGGTTAATATTGTTGACAATATCAATAACCTGCTCATCATCGTCTTTGCGGCTCTTTGCACTGGCGGCGCAGTGGTGGTCAGCCAGTACGTTGGGCGGCATGACCAGAGCAAATCCCGCCTTGCCAGTAGGCAGCTGGTGTACATAGCCCTGTCTGCGGCAATTGTTATTATGATCATAGCTCTGATCTTCAGGAAGTCTATCCTCTGGCTTTTCTATGGAGCTCTCAACGATGATGTACGAAGCGCCGCTGAAATTTACCTGCTGGTAACATCGCTCTCTTATCCAAGCCTCGCGCTTTACAACGCCAACGCAGCTCTGTTCCGTGCGGCGGGTAACAGCAAGGTAACCATGCGGGTTGCCTTACTGGTGAACATTATGAACATTGGCGGCAATGCTTTTTGTATCTATGTGCTTAAAATCGGTGTTTTGGGCGCGGCGCTTTCCACGCTGGTGAGCAGAATCACTGCTGCCATCATTACTACAGCAATGCTTGTCCGTGACAAACATTCGCCGATAAGCCTTGCGGGGCTTCACAAGCTCCGTTTCATACGCTCCATGCTTCGCAGTATCCTGAATGTTGGTGTTCCTAGCGGGCTTGAAAGCTCTATGTTCCAGTTAGGCCGGCTTCTCACCCAGCGCATATTTCCCACCTTTGGTACCTCAGCCATTGCAGCCAACGCCATTGCCAGTGTCATTAACTCTTTCTCCTTTATGCCGGGTATGGCCTGTGGCATGGCGCTGCTCACGGTAGTTGGCCAGTGCGTAGGCGCGGGCGATTACAACGAGGCCAAAAAGCAATGCGCCAAACTAATGAAGCTGGCCTACATCATCATGTTTATTATAAGTGGCGCTGTTTTGCTTTTTATGGAACCGCTGACCGGTCTCTTTAACCTTTCTCCAGAAGCCCGTGAGCTGGCAGAAAGTTTCCTGCGTGTCCACTGTATTTCCATGATGATTGGCTGGCCGCTCAGTTTTGCCCTGCCAAACGCCCTACGCGCTGCTGGCGACGCTCGTTTCTGCATGATTGCGGCCACCATATCCATGTGGACAGTTCGGGTAAGCCTCGCGTACCTGCTTATTTACACCACTAGCATTGGCCCAATCAGTGTATGGTTGGCAATGGGTGGTGATTTCTTGGTTCGAGGCTCCTGTTACACATGGCGCTGGTTAAGTGGCCGCTGGCAAACTAAGAAAGTGATCTAAAGTATGGGCGGCCAGAATAGAGGAAAGAGCGCGCTATGCTTTTGTAACGCGCTCGTGTTGTCTAACTTCGTGAGTAGTTTGGGGCTTCTTGGGTAATAGTTACATCGTGAGCGTGGCTTTCGCGTAAGCCGGCAGCAGTGATCTTCACAAAGTTACGATACTGCTTGAGTTCTTCAATGCTCTTACAGCCACAGTAACCCATACCCTTACGCAGGCCGGAAACAAGCTGATGGAGGTAGTCGCGCAGTTCGCCTTTGTAAGGGACGCGGCCCTCAATGCCTTCGGGCGCGGGCTTTTCATCTTTGGTGATCTGGTAGCGATCCGCTGAGCCGTTTTTGATCGCGCCCATACTGCCCATGCCCCGATATTCCTTGTAGATACGGCCATCGAAGATGATTTCCCGGCCTGGGGATTCCCGTAGGCCAGCGAAGAGGTTGCCAATCATCACAACATTAGCGCCAGCGCCGATAGCTTTGGTGATGTCGCCGGAGAACTTAATGCCGCCATCGGCAATGATAGGGATGCCGGACTTAGCGGCTTCTTCAGCGCAGTCCCAGACTGCTGTAAACTGCGGCACGCCGACACCGGCCACTATGCGGGTCGTGCAGATGGAGCCAGGGCCGATGCCCACCTTGATCGCGTCCGCGCCAGCCTCGATCAGGCGGCGTGTTCCTTCTTTTGACGCCACATTGCCGCCAATCACGGGAACGCCGAACTTGGCTTTAATGCCATGAATCGCGTCCACCACATTTTTGGAATCGCCATGCGCGGTATCAAGTACCACATAATCCACCTTGGCGTTTTTGAGGAGCGGCATACGAACCAGAAAGTCCTGCGGTGATACTGCCGCGCCTACAATGAGTCTGCCGCTTTTGTCAGTGGCCGCATTAGGGAACTTGTCGCGTTTCTCCATGTCTTTCACCGTAATCAGTCCAGTAAGACAACCATTGCTATCAACAACAGGCAGTTTTTCAACGCGATTCTGGTCAAACTTTGCCCGTGCGCTAGCCACTGATGGCTCTCCTTGCTCCACAATCGGCTGTCGCGTCATCACGTCTGTAACTGACAGGGAATCGTCAGTACAAAAACGCAGATCGCGGCCTGTGATTATGCCCAGTAACTTGCCGTCAATGTCCAGCACTGGCATACCTGATACGTTAAAGCGGGACATGGCGGACTTCACGTCCCGAATCTTTGCGTCCGCGCCAACGGTAACCGGCTCCTCAATGATCCAGTTGAGGTAACGCTTTACATGCACCACCTGTCTGGCCTGTTCCTCTGGGCTCAAGTTCCGGTGTATAACACCTGAACCACCCTCAAGCGCAATGGCAATGGCCAGCTTCTCCTCAGTTACTGTATCCATTGCCGATGAAATGATAGGCGCGTTCAGAATAATATCCGCGCAAAGCGTAACGTGAACGTCGCAGTCTTTGGGCAGTATCTCGGAATAACTGGGCAGTAAAAGAACATCGTCATAAGAATAGGCTTCGTTAAACATGATTTAATCTCCTTGTATGTTTTTATTTGTTTGACTTCATGCGCTTGCTTAGCTTGTGGTGTTATGGCGCACTGTCGCCGCATGAAGCACGCCCTTGCTCCTTCATGGCAGGGGTTTTGTTACATCAGTGCTCGATACTTGGCGGCAATTTCCCGTGCCTTCTTGACTGCGAGGCCACGGTACTGCTCAGGCTTTGCGAAAAACGCAAGCGTATCAGCGGTAGAGGCGCTTGGGCTGATCCCTAGTTCCGCCATTTTTTTGCTGATACGCGCAAGTACCTCTGGCTCACGGGCAAGCGCCTCCACAAAGCTCAGGCGTTCCTTTTCAGCGGCCAGCGTAATCTTGCGGATCACCTCATGGGCGTCTGACAGCCCGCTCTCCGCAAGCAGGATGTAAGCGGGTTCCGCAAGTACCCCGCCCGCGATATCGCCGCCGTGCAGGTTGGCCATGAGCCGCTCTTGATCCGTGCCTAAGACGCTCATAACTGATGTCATGCGACTCACCGCAAGGCAGAAGCCGGTGATGTATTCAGCGATGAAACGCTGGCTTGCCGAGTTAGAAAGATCGCGCTGGTGTTCGCTTATCTGGTCCATGAAAAAGGTCTGCACTCGCGGCATAAACTCCTTCCAGAGACTTTTGACGTGTTCGCTGTTCCACGGATTGCGCTTCTGGGGCATGGTGGACGAGCCAACCTGCGCGGCGCTGAAGCCTTCGTGCAGTTCGCCAATTTCACTCCTCTGCAGGTTACGCAGGTCGTCGGCAAGGTTAGCGATGATTCCAAAAGCCACGTTACATTCAAGCAGAAGGCGCAGGAGATACTCAGGCTCAACAAGCTGGGTGGAATGTTCCGATGGCTCAAGGCCAAGCTCGGCAAGGTAGACGCGCTCTAGTTCTTCAGGGTCGCGGACGATCATGCTCGTGGCGTTATACGCGCCCACTGCGCCGGCAAGTTTGCCTTTAAGCTGTTCCGCGAGGCGCTCTATCTCGATGATGGACTTACCCAGCCGCGACACATACTCGGCAAAGGCAAATCCCACGGTGATCGGAACCGCGTGCTGACCATGAGTGCGGCCTACCTGCGGGGTTTCGGCCTCTTGCTCGACAAAGGCACAGAGCAGGTTCTCAAGTTTACGCAGAAGCGGCAATACAAGCTCTCGCATCACCCCGCGTACTCGGTACGATAGGCTAGTGTCAAGGATATCAACACTGGTGGCGCCCAGATGCACTAGCGGCGCGATGTCCAGCGGCACCTTTTGCTTCAGTACATTAACCAGTGCGCGGATATTATGCTTGGTCTTTGCCTCCTCAGCATACACCTCTGCCGGGTCCACCGCGCCCACTACTGTTTCCAGCACAGTCCTCAGTTCAGGCGTAAGTTGGCCACGGACAGTAAGGTGAGCGATGATGAGGGCAACTTCAGCCTTAACACAGGCTGTAATGGATGCTTCTTCGGAAAGCCACGGTACTAGTGAGTCAAAAAGGCCATCTTCAGACAATGAATAACGGTGATCAAGGGGGGAAATATTACGAAAGATAAGTCTGTTTTCCATAGACAACTATGACATACCTGCATGGCTTTGTCCAGCGGCAAGCCAGAGCGCCGGTGCCACACACTAACATTCTAATTGGGCGCGGCCATTTGACATTGTTTCCTACCTTAACGAGCATGGCCACGCCGCAGGCAGCTCCCGCGCAACTTGCGCGGCAAGCGGGCTTTTTCCTCATGAGATACAGGGCTTTGCCACCGCGTGTGGCGCGTGGCAAAGCCCTGTATCTGTAAACACAAACACTTATCCGCTATTTTCCCCGATCAAGGCGGGCTTGATAGATACTGATAAGCTCATCAAGCCCAAGTCGTTTGAGATCGCTCATGTAGGTACTCCAATTACTAAGGCTTTTTTCTCCTGTAATAAGGGTTGTTAAAAGTTCCTCCGCGTAGGTGGTCAAATCAGGCGAGATTGCAGTGATGCGCTCCGTTTCTTTGACCGTAGAAAAGGCTATCAAAGAGCTCCGATCCTGAACAAAGCCATACTTTTTGCTATAGGCATTCACCATAAAATCCCTCTTCAAGGGATAACCCAGATTCACCACAGAAAACAGTTCAGCTTCCATATCAGTCGCCCGGCGGCGGGGCAATATGCTGTAGTATGCCCACATACAGGGCATATAGGCAGACCGCAGTTCAATGTCCAGCCCAACATTATTGGGGTTTGAGGCTAGTATCTGGATTTTCCCGGCACTGTCACGGGTGAACGTATAGCCTTCAATGCCATATTCCGTCAAATCGCTATATTCCTGCGTAACCAGATAGTCGATTAACGCGACTGCGCCCGCTTTATTCTTTGCCCCGGCGGGAATGAAATGCAGACACGCATCCTTCTGGTATCCCGACTGCATCCATACCCGCTGCGGCGTATCAGAAAACGCCTGAAGGGTAAACGGCGCAAAATACGCTTTTGCCGCCCCTGACGGAACACTGACGCCCGGTTCATCCCAGGTTTCAGCGGACCAGCCATTCTGATAAGCAATACGGTTTGCCTGCATTGCCCCGCCTTCGTTGTCCACCCGGATAAGCCCCGCCCTATAAAGCCGGTTCATATACGTGATATAGTCCTGGATATGCGGCTGATACCAGGGAGAAACCGCCTTGTCGTCGACAATAGAAATAAGTTCATTTCCCAGCCCAAACCACTGGGCAACGCCAGTACCAAAACCGGTCAGGGAAATTTGGGCGACTTCATCCTTGACGTTGTTCTTGTTCATGTCATTTTGCTGGAAAGCTACGAGCGCGTTGTAAAATTCGTCCAGGGTTTGGGGTATCTCCATTCCCAATGCCTGAAGCCAATCATAGCGGATCATACCTGACGTAAAAGAACCGATGATATAATTCGGCGTCTGATAATAGTCCGCCTGGGTATTGGGGAGCCAGTATAAATTGCCGTCTTCAAGAGTCAGCGTCTTCATGATAAATTTACCTGCGGGATTATTCGCATAGTATTCCTTTGCGGGTCCCTGCGAATATTCTTCAATAGCCTTGTTGAGAGGGTAGAAGCGTTTCTGGTTAACTAGCGACTGAGTCATTGATTCACTCAGCGCACCTGCGACCACAAAGTCATAGTTGTTCAGCCGCCCTGAAGCCAGCAGAGTCTGAAACGTCGTGGCAGCCTGATCACTCATAATAAGGTCAAGCTCCAGTTTGATTCCGCGCTTTGCCAAATCCGCCGTAAACTGATCCCACAAACGGCTGGGAATGGTTCCCTTATACCAGTCGGACAGTTTTAGGCTCTTGCCCGCCACAGTAGATTCCTTGTCGATACCGAAAATACGGACAGTTGACAGTCCATCCTTACCTGCCGCCGCTCCACTGCCGGATTGGCCAGCGCCAAACAGGGCGACGCTCCCTATGAGCATGCCCATCAACACCAACGCAATTCTTTTCATACCTTTATTCCTCGTGTAAAAAATATATTCCTCCCTGTCTGAGACAGGTGTTAGGAATCTGAATTAAGCTACTCGGCGCTTTACTCTTTGAGTGAGCCGAGCATAATGCCTTTCATGAAATACTTCTGAAAGAACGGATAGGTGAACAGTACTGGCAATGAACTAAAAATAATCATGGCGTATTTAAGCTGGGCGTATGAGAGTTGCCGGGAGGCCAGTTCCCTCGCTGCTTCGGCGCTCATAACTTCCGTTGGCGCCTGCGCCTGTATCAGCATACGGCGGAGATAGAGCTGTAGCGGCTGCCAGTCCACATGAGGCAGGTACACCAGAGCGTTGAACCAGCTATTCCATATTCCTACCACTGTATACACCGCGATAACCGCCAATATCGGTGTTGAAAGGGGTAGATACACCTTCCACAGTATCTGATATACATTCGCGCCATCGATCTTAGCCGCTTCCCGCAGGGTTTCAGGAACTGTGGAAAAATAAGACTTCACCAGAATGATATTCCACACGGAAAAACAACCCGGAATAATCAGTGCCAGCGGCGTATCGTAGATGCCCAGGCGTAGAACTAGGAGAAAGGACGGTATCAGCCCGCCTGAGAAAAACATCGTTATTAAAAGGTAGGTATTGACGTACTTCCGTCCAATGAGGCTCTTATACGTCAGGGGAAATGCGCCAAGTATGGATGTGATTAGCATCAGCAACATCCCGCTTACTGCGTACAACACAGTATTGACAAAGGAACGCCATATCTTGGGGTCCAGCGTCAGCACCTTGTAGGCGTCAAGGTTAAAACCTTTGGGGAAGGTATAAACCTGTAAGGTTATGGCATAGCGCGGCTCACTCAGCGAAAGAATAAGCACATAATACATAGGGTACAGAGTAATAAGCACCACAAAAGCCGCAAGAATGTACATGATACTCGTGGCAATCGGGTTGCCTTCACGAATTTTATTCTTTTTACTCATCATATTCCCCTACCAAAGCCCGTAATCAGTGAGTTTGTTGCTTATTTTATTCGCGCTGAATGTCAGAATGAACCCGATTACCGACATAAAGAGTCCCACCGCTGTGGTATAGCTGAACTCCCCGCCTTCAATACCCAGCCGGTATACATACGTTCCAATTACATCCGCGACCTCATAGGTGGCTGAATGGTAGAGTAGCAGAATGAGGTCTGTGTTGGTTCCCAATATACCGCCTATAGCCATGATAAGATTAATGGCGATGATGCGCTGTATGCCCGGTAGTGTGATGTGAATCACCTGCTGAAGCCGGTTCGCCCCATCTATCTTGGCAGATTCGTACAGGCCTGGATCAATTGACGTGATAGTAGCGAAATAGAGAATACTCCCGAACCCAAAACCCTTCCAGATATTGGTAATGGTATAGATCGCCGGAAAAGCGGCTTTACTGAGCCGATAATTCATCGGCTCAAGACCGAAAAGCGTGAGGAAGTTGGTTATAATACCATTAGTATCAATGAAAGAAATAACCATACCCGCTACAATGACGGTGGAAATAAAGTAGGGCATGTAGCTCGCTGTCTGAACGAACTTCCTAAAGTTAAGCACGCGGATTTGATCCAGAAGTAGAGCAAACAGAATAGGCAGGGTAAAACCAAAGAGGAGATTAAGACCACTCAGTACCAACGTATTGCGGATGAGTCGCCAAAAGTATTCTCCCTGAACAAAGCGGATAAAGTATCTAAGACCGACCCACTCAACACCCGGTCCGATAAAAGGGCTACCCGGTATGTAGTTCTGAAAAGCAATAGCTATGCCATACATAGGGATATAGCAGAATATGAAAAGAAGAATCAGTACCGGCAGCATGAGGCTGTATATCTGGATATTCTCCTTGATTTGTTCACGTCTGATAGCGCCTTTCATTTTATGTTAGACTCCTTACTAAGGATAAGGTTTTCTACACATACGGTACCAGAGATAAAAAGCTATGTCAAACAATTTTTTCACTGTCATTGAAAAGCTAACACCGCGCCCCTTTTTACTAGATGGTTCTGTCTTCCATAGACAACTATGGCATACCAGCCTGGCTTTGTCCGGTGGCAAGCCAGGCTGCCGGTGTTTACTTTTTCGTGTAAAGGTGTTTGTAGCGCCAGAGACGCAGACGCTTGCTGACCACTTAACGCGGTGGAAATGAGGTACCAGAGACGTTGGGCAATCCCGCCATAACTAAGCCTGTGAGGTCGGCGTACATCGCCCGATTTAAGACGCTTTCACCGACCGGTTCAAAGTGTTTGAGCCGCTCGGTGAAAGGGACGCTGAGTAGTGCCAGAGGCGCTGATGACGCGGTGTTTTGACCCTTGCATATTCTTTCACTTTATGGTATACATACCCCAGCTATGAACGACAGGCACCTAAGCGCCAGCAACAACGCAGACCTCGCCCCAGCGCCCCAGCGCCCCAGCGCCCCAGCGCCCCAGCGCCCCAGCGCCCCAGCGCCCCAGCGCCCCAGCGCCCCAGCGCCCCAGCGCCCCAATTATTGGGCGCTCGTAACCAGTGTCAAGCCCCTAACAGCCTACATCCGCCCTTTCTTACTAGCTTTTCCCTTCTCTATAACAGGCTTACGCGCCTCTTGTCAGGACACGTAGGCCGTGTTGTTCCCTTGTACTCCGCGCCCGCTTCGCGGCCGCGGCTCTATATATGGCGCCAGCGGGCGCTACCAAGTCTTAAGGAGGTTCTTTTATGAAAAAAAGAGACAGCGTGAACAAGAAGCTGCTCTGTATCGGCGCGGTATGTTCCCTCGTATCGCTTTTTACCGCGTGCGAGGCGCTCGGCCCAGAGCCTGAGCCAGAGCCGGTAACGGTGTCGTACGAAAAGGCTGTGGTCCGCGTCCAGATAGGGAACGGCGTACCGGGACGCACGGTGAGGCCCGATGTCGCGTCGCAAGGCATAAACTGGAAGCTGCGCGGAAAGCTGGGAGACAACACGGAAACCCCGCTGCTGGAGTTTGACGTCGTCGCGGACGCGGCAATCGCCCTTGAGCCCGGTGAGTGGAGTTTCACCGTTGATGGGTACAAAGACGGCGACAGCGCCCCCGTGCTCAGCGGGAGCATAGAGGACAAGACTATCAGCCTTGAGGGAGAGAACGTTCTGTTGTTTGAAGTCGAGCCGGTTAAGAACGAGGGGAGCGGCGACATCTCCATCACCATAAACCTGCCCGCTGATTCCGGCATAACGTCCGTGGAGGTTTTTAAGGACGGGGTTGAGCTTATCCCCTCTGAGGCTGAGCTTACCCTCTCTATCACGCCGGTTGGCGACACGATTGTCTTTACAAAAACCTTCCCTGTCGAGGAGTATCGCTTCAGCTTCAGGCTGCGCGACGCGGAGGCCAAGCTCCTCGGCGTGGTTTCCGAGATGGTTCATGTATGGGCGGATCTGACAAGCGCGAAGACCTACACGTTGCTCCAGAAAGACTTAAACCTCACCTATACCATAAGCTACCTTATATACAATGAGGCAACGCAAGCGTGGGAGAAGTTCATGCCGGACGGGTATTACCAGATAGCCGCGACCACGAAGCTCGCCATGCCTCCCCGCCCGGGCTACTACTTTAAGGGCTGGTATGACAATAAGGACTTCAGCGGCAGCGCGGTTACCAAGATTCCCGTGGGCAGCACGGGGAACAGGGCCTTCTACTCCAAGTGGATACCGAAGACGCCTTCCGGCGACACCATTTCCGGCTACTCCCTCGCGGACGCCTTAGACTTGATAAAAGCCAACCCGGAAGATGGCGACGCTTATACCATTGTCTTAAACAACGACGCGGACGCCGCGCCAACAACGCTTTCCCCAACGCCGCTTTCTTATGACGGTAAAAAGGTGAACATCACCCTTAAGGGCGATGGAGCGGAGCAGACTCTCAGCCTGGATTCAAAAGGCTCGCTCTTTACCCTGGGAAGCGGCGTAACCCTAAGCCTTGACGCCAACATCACCCTGGAAGGGCTGAGCGACAATACGGCCTCGCTCGTCGCGGTGAACAGCAACGGGAAACTGGAGATGAACTACGGCTCAAAGATAAGCGGCAATACGGGCCCCGCCGCCGGAGGCGGGGTGATGGTAAGCAGTGGCGGCATGTTCACCATGACCGACGGGGAGATCAGCGGCAATAACGCCTCTCGCTATGGCGGCGGGGTGTTTGTCGGTGGAACCTTTAACATGACCGGCGGCAAGATCAGCGGCAACACCGCCGATGGCGAATCCGAGGGCGGCGGGGTGCATATCAATCCCGGAACCTTTAACATGAGTGGCGGAGAAGTGAGCGGCAACAACTCCAAGACCGGCGGCGGGGTGTTTGTTTCTGTCAGTGGAACCTTTAACCTGAGCGACAAAGGGGCAATCAGTGGCAATACGGCCACCGACAGCGGTGGTGGAGTGTATTTGAACAGGAACAACAGCAAGTTCACCCTGAGCGGCGGCGCGATCAGTGGCAATACCGCCACCAACTACGGCGGCGGAGTGTATGTAGCCGCAGGCCTGTTCACCATGAACAATGGGGCAATCAGCCACAATACCGCCAAACGCGGCGGCGGGGTGTATAGAAACAGCGGCACGTTCACCAAAGCATCGGGCGGCTTCATTTACGGGTCAGACGCGGACACTACGCTAAAGAACACCGCTACAGACGGCGATGCTTACGGCCACGCGGTGTATGATGTGGCAGGCAAGAAGCGCGACAGCACGGTGGAAGAGAACGAACCCCTGAGCAGCGCATCATCGGACAACTGGCTGGATCACTGGCCCGTAACCTTCGACGTGGACGGAGGCACACCCGTAACCCAGCCCGCGAGAGTAAACAGCGGCGAGTCCCTGGGCGCTTTAATGCCCCCTGACTCAACCCGCGACGGCTACGCCTTCGGCGGCTGGTATACCGAACAGAACGGCGGAGGAACCCAGTTTACCGCGGCGACCACCGTAAGCGGGGCTATAACGGTCTACGCCAACTGGCAATACACAGTAACCTTCGACCTTGATGACGGAACGTTCGTAACAGAAACGCGGACAGTGAACAGCGGCGATCCGGTCGATGCCGCGATGCCCTCTGACCCAACGCGGAGTGATTACGCCTTCGGCGGCTGGTATACCGCGCAGAACGGTGAAGGAACCCAGTTTGCCGCAAACACTCCGGTAACCGGGAACATAACGGTCTATGCCTTATGGCTGCCCTAATGCTCCGCTTAATAAGCCTGCTGTCCAGCGCCTCAGTGCCGGAGACACATACAGCTCCCGTCAATGGTACTGGAACGGCGCGGCGATAAGCGGCGCGACTTCGTCAAGCTACACTCCGGCAGCCACAAAGCCGCCGGAGTGTTCCACTCGACCGCGTGTGAGTGACCCACTCAACCGCGTGTGAGTGTTCCACTCGGACGAGTGTGAGTGACCCACTCGGACTGGTGTGAGTGACCCACTCGTACTGGTGTGAGTGTTCCACTCGTACTGGTGTGAGTGTTCCACTCGGACGAGTGTGAGTGTTCCACTCGGACGAGTGTGAGTGACCCACTCGACCGCGTGTGAGTGACCCACTCGGACGAGTGTGAGTGACCCACTCGACCGCGTGTGAGTGACCCACTCGACCGCGAGTGAGTGACCCACTCGACCGCGTGTGAGTGACCCACTCGACCGCGTGTGAGTGACCCACTCGACCGCGTGTGAGTGACCCACTAGGACGAGTGTGAGTGACCCACTCGTACTGGTGTGAGTGTCCCGCCAGTGCTGGTGTGAGTGTCCCACCAGTGTTGGAGGAAGTGCTTAAACAGTATTGTCGAAGGTGTTTGAGCCGCCTTGCGTGGAGTGCTTGAGCCAGTCGATGAAAGGGGTGTCAGAGACGCGAGTTGAGATGCCCGCTGGCCTGCTTTACGCGGCACTTACTCTGTTCACACGGCTTGCGTGTGCTTTTGCTTTTATGGTATAAATATACCGCTATGAGCGACAGACGGTTCCCCACCAGCGCCCCAGCGCCCCAGCGCCCCAGCGCCCCAGCGCCCCAGCGCCCCAGCGCCCCAGCGCACCAGCGCCCCAGCCCACCATCGCCCCCCAGACCCCCACCCCCACGACTCCGTACCCTCTTACCCTACCCGACGCTCTTCCGATCTCAACCGCGTGTGAGTGACCCACTCGACCGCGTGTGAGTGACCCACTCGACCTCGTGTGAGTGACCCACTCG
>JAISAE010000103.1 GCA_031266875.1 Treponema sp. | reverse complement strand
CGCTGGGGCGCTGGGGCGCTGGGGCGCTGGGGCGCTGGGGCGCTGGGGCGCTGGGGCGCTGGGGCGCTGGGGCGCTGGGGCGCTGGGGCGCTGGGGCGCTGGGGCGCTGGGGCGCTGGTGGGGAACTGTCTGTCACTCATAGCGGTATATTTATACCATAAAGCAAAGGCACACGCAAGCCGTGTGAACAGAGTAAACGCCGTGTCAAGCAGGCGGGCGTCTCATCACCCGCGTCTCTGACACCTCCCACACCACCCAGCGTCTCTGAACATCCTTGAACAGGCCGACTCAAGCACTCCACGCAAGGCGGCTCAAACACCTTCGACAATACTGTTTAAGCACTTCAAACAGTGCTGGTGAAACACCTTCACTCATGCTGGTGAAACACCTTCACCAACACTGGTGGAACACTTCCACTCGTACTGGTGAAACACCTTCACCAACACTTTTAGATGCTGTCCTCAGTGGTGTCAGACACCAACGCCTCTGACATCCGCGCCCAGTCTCTGGCGCCTTCCTCTCAACGCCTCTTGCGTCTGCGCCCGATCTCTGGCACCTTCCTGCCTCCGAAAAAGGAAACGCCGCTGCCCTGCCTGCCGCCCTATTCCCTCTTGACGCAAAGTAGGCGCTATACTATTCTATTTCAACGCCCTCATTGAGGGGTGTAGATTAAAAAAGGAGTAGAAAATGACCAGTTATAAGGAACTGGGGCTGGTGAACACAAAAGCCCTGTTCGAGAAAGCGGTGAAAGGCGGGTACGCGATACCAGCGTACAACTTTAACAACATGGAACAGATGCAGGCTATTATCCAGGCCTGTGTGGAGACCAGGTCCCCGGTAATCTTGCAGGTCTCATCAGGTGCGCGTAAGTACGCGAACCAGAACCTGCTCAAGAATATGGCGAAAGGCGCGGTGGAATATGCCCACGAACTGGGATATGACATCCCTATAGTCCTGCACCTTGACCACGGTGATACCTTTGAGCTGTGCAAGGACTGCATTGAGACCGGCTTCTCCTCGGTTATGATCGACGGTTCTCATCTTTCATTTGAAGAAAACATCGTCCTTACCAAGAAGGTCTGTGAATTTGCCCATTCGCAGAAGGACTATGTTACTGTTGAAGGCGAGCTTGGGGTACTTGCTGGCGTGGAGGACGATGTTTCTTCCGAACACAGCCACTACACCCAGCCGGCGGAGGTGATCGAGTTTGTAGAGAAGACCAAGGTTGATTCGTTGGCCATCTCTATTGGCACGAGCCACGGGCGTGCGAAGTTCAAGCCGTCGCAATGTACGCGGGACGCCAATGGCCTGCTTATCCCTCCGCCTCTGCGCTTTGATATCCTCGAAGAAGTTGAAAAGAAACTGCCCAACTTCCCCATTGTTCTGCACGGTTCCTCGTCAGTACCCATTGAATATGTGAAGATCATCGAGCAGTACGGCGGTAAGCTCACCGACTCCGTAGGTATACCGGAGGAACAGCTCCGCAAGGCGGCGAAGAGCGCGGTGTGCAAGATTAACATCGACTCAGATGGCCGTCTCGCCATGACCGCCATGATCCGCAAGGTCTTTGGGGATAAGCCTGAGGAGTTTGATCCCCGCAAGTACCTTGGCCCGGCTCGTGATGAGCTGAAGAAGCTCTATGCTCACAAGAACAAGGAAGTCCTCGGTTCCGCTGGTCAGGCGTAAACCGTCTGTAAGATGCAAGACAGCCGCTGGAGCAGCCCGCTCCGGCGGCTTTTTCTTTTCTGGAGACTAAAGCGAATCTGGCACTATATAGCCTATTAGGGGTGGAACTTGTGTTCCTTACATTACGACAGAATGAGGAGTTTTTATGACAAAGAAACATGTGCGTCTCTTAACCCATATCGGGCTTTCCTGCGTAAGCGCGATGTGCGTCGCCTTTGCCAGCAGCGTGCTGCTGGCTTCCTGTACACAGCCGGTTGATGACTCTGAGGACGATCCACCACCCATCTCACAACCAAACGCCCCGGATGAATCAGAGGATTCTAAGGCCCCTGACACGCCAACAGCGCCTAACACGCCGGCAGCGCCTGACACACCGGTAGTGCCTGACACACCAGAAGCAGGCAACACGCCGACAGCGCCTGACACGCCGACAGTACCCGATACGCCGCCAGCGCCCGATACACCGGTAGCGCCTGACACGCCAGCGCCCGATACACCAGCGGCAGGCAACACGCCGACAGCGCCTGACACGCCGGCAGTGCCTGATACGCCGGTAGCGCCCGATACACCAGCAGCAGGCGAGAATCAGAGTGCGTCCGAATTTAGAACGGTTGCGGAACTGCTTATCTACCTCAAAACCTCAGAGGAAAACAGCGCTGCCAATCCTTATTTGGTGAAGCTCATCGGCCTTGATCTGTCTAACGAGGCCATGCTCAAGAGCTTGTATGAGGCATTGAGCCGCTTTGTAAACCTCGATCTCTCAGAGTGTGTCGGGGAGAGTATTCCGAACATAACGCTCGCCAAAGTACCCAACAAGGTAAACATCGTCTCTATAAAGCTTCCTGAGTCAGTAAAAACCATAGCATCAGCCGCTTTCAGCGGTCTGGAGAATCTGAAATCAATAGATATGCCAGGATTACTTGCTATTGAAGGAAAGGAGAATAGTTCAAGCGGCTTAAGCGGCTCGTTTGCCAATTGTATCTCTCTCACGAGCGCGTCTCTCCCCAAAGTGAAAACTCTGGGTAAATATGCCTTCTATGGCTGCTCAGCCCTGCCATCTATCTTATTGCCACAAGTAGAGGCGATTGGCGCTAGTGCGTTCAAAAACTGTAGCAGTCTTGCCCCAATTTCCTTACCGCAAGTTACTCTTATAGGTAGTCAGGCATTTTATACTATCAAAGAGGGACCATTTACCTCCATTACTCTGGGAAGTGAACCTCCTGAGTTAGATGGAAAGCAAGTGTTCTATGCCTCCATTACGATCTATGTTCCGGCTTCCGCGCTTGACGCTTATAAGAATACGGAGAAGGCAAACTGGGTAGACACATTGAAGGCTAAAGTTACTGCCATACAGGGGTAAGCCGACTAAGGTCTTGATCTCACGCTTAAAAGCAGCCCTACTATAGTAAAGAGGCTCTTCCAATGGGAGAGCCTCTTTACTTTGGGTAGACGTAGATAGACAGAGTAAGCACTACTATTTTTATAGAAGAAACTTGAGTGAGAATGTGGAAGAGGCTTAGACAGGAGGCAAGATTATGCAAAAGACTAATGCTATGCGACTTTTAGATGCCGCAGGAATTCAGTATTCAACCGCCGAGTATGAGGTTGATGAAAGAGACCTTTCCGGTGTCCATGCCGCCCGGATGCTCAATATGCCTGTGGAGCGAGTCTTCAAGACTCTGGTGTTGCGTGGTGCTTCCGGCGCGTACATAGTCTGCTGTATCCCTGTGGTGGACGAGCTTGATCTCAGAAAAGTAGCCCGAGTCAGCGGAGAGAAAAATGTTGAACTTATCCCAATGAAGGAGCTACCCATAGTAAGTGGTTATGTTCGGGGTGGCTGTTCGCCCATTGGTATGAAAAAACTGTTCCCTACTTATATTGATGAGACCGCTGAACTGTTCGATGATATATCTATCAGTGCTGGGGCGCGTGGGGTTCAGATCATTATGAAAGTGGAAGATCTGAATCGGCATATTGGGACGGTAAACGCGGATCTGGTTGTAGTAGTCTGATTGCTACGGAATCCGAGAAGGTGATGCCAGGGAGTCGTCAAAAAAGTGTTAGTTTTTTTCACATTCTTTTGTTGATGTGGTATAATCAATGAAAAGAGGTAGAGACAAACGGTTTCCTTATATCGTATAATCCTACCGACTAATAATCTTATCCATATATGGAGGACGTCACATGAAACGTTTTGCTTCGTTACTATCAGTCGCATTTCTATTGTGTCTGGTAAGTATTCCCCTGTTCGCGCGGCCAATATCGGAAGCTGAGCTTGCTACTCTTGTACAGCAGTATCAAGTTCAGGCGCCGCAGCCCGCTCCGCCCGCTCAAGCGGATGTGGCTGAGGCGACGAATATTGCTACTGATGATCCCGCCTTGGCCGATCCGATGACTTCAGCGACGAATACGCTGATCAATATTGCCGCTGGCGCTCCCGCCTTGGCTGATCAGATGACCGATGCTACAAACACACTGAGCGGTATTGCCGCTGGCGCTCCCAGCCTGGCCGATCAGATGACGGGCGCGACGAATTCCCTGAGTGGAATCGCTGGCGGTGCTCCTAGCTTGGCTGATCAGTTTACCGATGCGGCGAATACACTAAGTGGCATTGCCACTGGCGCTCCCGCCTTAGCTGATCAGATGACTTCAGCGGCAAATATCTTGAGTGGCATTGCCGCTAATGCTCCTGGACTTGCTAATCAGTTTACCGACGCAACGAATTCCCTGAGCGGCATTGCCAACAATGCACCTGGGCTTGCTGATCAGTTGACTGGCGCTACGAACACGCTGAGCGGTATCGCTGCTAACGCACCTGGGCTTGCTGATCAGCTGACCGATGCTACGAACACGCTGAGTGACATCGCGTACGGCGCACCTTTCTTAGCCGATCAGTTGACTGGCGCTACGAACACGTTAAGTGGAATCGCCGCTGGCGCTCCTGCTTTGGCTGATCAGTTTACCGATGCCACGAATACGCTAAGTGGAATCGCCGCTGGCGCTCCCGCCTTGGCTAATCAGTTTACCGATGCTACGAACACGCTGAGTGGAATCGCCGCAGGCGCTCCCGCCTTGGCTGATCAGTTTACCAACGCGGCGAATACGTTAAGCGGAATCGCAAATGGCGCTGATCCTTTGGCTCGCCAGTATGAAGATGCGCTGGCTGAATTCAGGGCATTGATTGCCCGGGCTGAGAAACTAGTAAATGCTCTTGAGCCGGAGGCTAGTACACCGGTTACAACAAGCCCCCCCATTGACACAACGCCTGTTGCTCCGCCTCCGCCTCCTCCAATTGCTACATTAAAGGGTGCTTTCCCTGTTACAGGTATTCTTAATGGTGAGACTGCACTTGGAGATGCAATTGCTGACGCGATTGCTTATTATGTGCAATTTGCTCCTCCTTCACCTCCCCCAGCGCCGTGGAAGGTTGATTTCGCCTTCATTAATGGCGGTATTGTCAAAGCTGGTCTGGATGCAGGTTCTATTACTGAGCAACAGGTTAAGGCTGTCGTTGGGGATTCTCCCATTAAACTCGTTTGGGCTAGTATCTCTGGCTCTGACGTAATCAAGCTCTTTGAAAAGATTGCGGCTGTCCAGCCGGGAACCGCAGGTTTTGTGCAGGTATCTGATAAGGTAACGTATACCATTGATGGGACAGGGAAACTGAAGGAAGTGCTTCTTGATGGGCTCCCGATTATTGAAAATTTCTCTTACACCTTTGTTACAACTGATGAGCTGTACAATACTTATATTGGTAATGCGCAGGAAAAACGAGACATCAGCTATTCAGTGTCAGAGGTGCTGCTTGATGTGGTTAAGTTCTTTAGTGCGAATAACTTGCCGTTGGGTCCCTACGATGATCCCACTAATCCCCGCATTGTAAAATAACAACCAATGTATTATAATCACGAAAGCTTTTAAGCTTTCGTGATTTTTTTATAGGGAGGATTCTTCAATATGAAACGTATTACTTTGTTATTATCAGCCGCGGTTTTGCTGTGCTTGGTAAGTTTGCCCCTGTTTGCTATGCCGATGACCGAGGCGGAGATTAACAAACTTCAGCAACAACGATGGCAGGCACTCCAACCGCCTCCGCCGCCAGCTCCAGCTGCGACTCCAGCCCCGGTTCCAGAAAAACCGGCTCCAGTCGCTCAGGCAAGCTCAGTCTATGAACTGGTCTTGCTTCATACCAATGATCACCACGGTGCCATACTGCCAGCAGGTGGTCTGGGCGGGCTTGCCACACGAGCCTCGTACATCAACATTGTTAGAAACACCAATTCCCAGGTTCTCCTATTGGATGCGGGCGACATCAACACCGGCAGCGCTCTTTCCAATATGTTTGCCGCAGAACCTGACCTGCGAGCCTACAACATGATGAAGTATGATGCGGGTATATTGGGAAACCATGAATTTGACGGCAGTATGGACAAACTTCTCAGACAAGGCCAACTCGTCGAATTCCCTATTATCACCTCGAATATTAAGACTGCAGATGGGCAGTACCTGAGCGATCCGTACCTTGTCAAGGAATACGATGGGTTCAAGGTAGGGATTTTCGGTATTACCACACTTCGTACCCTGACCATAGCCAGTCCTGATCGGAGCCTGATCTTCATCAACGAGATTGACGCGGCAAAGGAAATGGTGGATATCCTGCGGAATCAGGAACAGGTTGATATTGTTATCGGCCTTACTCACATTGGCGACGTGAAAGAAGCGCCGGATCATGTTACTTCGCCGGATTTGGCAGCCGCAGTACCCGGCATTGATATCATTGTGGATGGACACTCCCATTCTCTGTTTGAGACCCCTCTCAAGGTCGGTGATACCTATATCGTTACCGCCAATGAGTTTGGAAAGTATCTCGGAGAGGGAAAACTGTCTATACAGAACAAGAAGCTCATTAAATTTGAATGGAGGCCTGTCCAGCTTATTGGTCCAGACCCGGAAATCACAGCAATGCTCGCCTCTTACATTGAGCAGGCAAACGCCTCTCTCAAGGTCGTAATCGGTCAGGCCGAAGGTACCTTTGAATTTGGAAACCGGCTTCCCCGCTATCAGGAAACGTCCCTGGGCAACGCCATCGCTGACGCCAGCGCTTGGTACTTCCGCATCGCCTATAATCAGCATGTTGACTTTGCCTTCCATAATGGCGGTAACATCCGCGCAGCGCTTCCGGCTGGCTCCATTACTCAGGAACGGATTCTCACGATCCTGCCGTTTGAAAACTACCTCTTCAAAGGAACCATGAAAGGCTCCGACGTAATTAAGCTCTTTGAGCATATCGCCTTGATTCCCCAGGGAGCCGGCGGCTTTGCCCAAGCGTCCGAAGATGTACGTTACACCATTGACTACACAAGCGGGACAGGCCAGCTTGTGAACCTCACCATCGGCGGCGCACCAGTGAATCCAGATCGTATCTACACCTACGTTACCAATGATTATCTCTTTGGCGGCGGCGATGGCTATGACATTAAGTCCAAAACCATTGAGCATGTGAATGCATCCCTCTTGCTCAGTTTTGTCATAACTGAAAGTATTCAGTACATCAGGGATCAGGGCTGGCCGCTTATTCCCTACACCGATGGCCGCCTAACCATCATTGGCGGTGTAACACCGTAATGAAGCGTGTAGCTTAACACTTAAAACAGAAGGCCGTGAGAACTTGGTTAAGTCTCACGGCCTTCTGCTATGGTGCCAGACATCCGCTCGCTAGCGCCAAACGCCTTTGTCGAGCGCCTTTTTGTACATGGCTATATATTGATGCGCAGAGCTTTGCCACGAGAAATTCTGCTTCATCCCCCTAAGACGCATGGCCTCAATCTGGGAGTGCTTGTTGTAGTAAGCCCAGACCGCCCAGCCAACCGTGTTGTAGATGGCTGAGGGGGTGAGGTCGTCGAACATAAAGCCGGTGCCAGTGCCAGTCTCCTGATTGAAGTTCTGCACCGTATCCGCAAGCCCACCGGTGTTTCGCACAATAGGCAGCGTTCCATACGTGAGTGAGTACATCTGGTTCAAGCCGCTCGGTTCGTAGCGGCTCGGCATGAGGAAGAAATCGCTCCCCGCCTCAATGAGGTGGCTAATCTTCTCCGAATAGCCAATCTGCGCCTTAAAATTCGGCAGACGAAACGAAAGGCTCTTGATTTCGTTCTCACACCATGCCTCGCCAGAACCAAGAAGCACAAACTGGATACGCATATCACGGCAGATAGACCAGGCCGAACCATACGCAGGCCCAAAAACCTCGCCCACGCCCTTCTGTTCAGTAAGCCGCGTTACCATGCCGAGAAGAGGAACGTCCGGTTCCACAGGAAGGCCAAATTCCCTCTGCAAGGCTGCTTTAACCTTTGCCTTGCCGCTCATATCCCCAGCGCTGTAGTTCGCGGGGATAAACGTGTCACTCTGCGGATTCCAAACTTCAGTATCTATACCGTTGAGAATACCAACGTAGTCAGCACTCCGGTAACGAAGCACTCCATCAAGGCGGAAACCGTGGGCCTGGGTCTGGGTCTCCCGCGCATAGTTAGGAGAAACCGTGTTGATCGTGTCCGCGCTGTTCAGACCGGCCTTGAGCAGGTTCATCATATTCCAGTCATCAAAGCCCGCGTCGTAGAACACATCCCAGCCAAGATTGGTGTAGAAAAAATTGTCCTTGTTATAAATGCCCTGATACCCCAGGTTATGGATCGTGAGCGCAGAAACCGTGTTGACAAAGCCCTCGCCTTTTTCCCTGTACTTCAGAAAAACCGGCACAAGAGCCGTAGGCCAGTCATGCGCGTGGATCACATCAGGATACCAGTTGAGTTTCCGGCAAAGCTGAAACACGGCACGGGAAAGAAACGTGAAACGACGGGGGTTATCCAGAAAATCCGGCTCCCACGGAACACCGTAGATGCCATCACGACCAAAAAACTGCTCATGATCAATGAAGTACACCTGAACAGGGTTTTTTTCAATTGAACCCGGAAGCTCAGTGGTATATACCGCGCTCCACTCTTCCCGCCCCCCAACCGGCACGCCCAAAGGACCTTCGATCTGGGTCAGCTGCCCACGATCAATGCTGTAGTAGCGGGGAAGCACGATTCGGACCTCATGCCCAAGCTTCACCAGCGCGAGAGACAGCGCGGAAACCACATCAGCCAGACCGCCGGTCTTGGCAAAAGGAACCGCCTCACTCGCGGCCATCAAGATTTTCATGTTTACCCCCTATTGCTGCTAAAACGAATCAACCGTTGAAAGACCATGTTCCCGAAGAATCTCAAGGCCCTTTTCGTGATCCGCAAGTTTAAAGAACACCACCGCCTTCCCCGCCCTACCCTCAAGCGAGGCGTAGAGGTATTCGATGTTTACCTTTGCCTTTTGGAATAAGTCCAGCACCTGCGCGAGACTGCCCGGCAAGTCCTCGATCTCAACAGCCGCCACGCTTGTTTCCCGCAGGGTAAAGCCCGCGTCGCTCAGAGCTTTGATCGCTTTGCCATTATCGTCAACAATCAGCCGCAGAATACCAAAGTCAGCCGTATCCGCGATACTGATGGCGCGCATATTCACCCCCGCGCTCGCCAGAACCCGCGTAACTTCGCCAAGCCGCCCCGCATTGTTCTCCAGAAATACCGATATCTGCTGTATCGCCATGTTTCCCCCTATATCTTGCGGTTATCAATCACCCGCTTGGATTTACCCATAGACCGCTCAATGGTCTTTGGCTCTACAAGTTTAACCTTCACCCCGATCATGAGCTTTGACTTCATCACATTCTCAATCTTGCGTCGCAGTTCCTCAAGGTTGCGGGTTTCATCGCTGAACACTTCCTTCTTCACCTCAACCTGCAGCTCAACCTCGTCAAGATGAGTTGGCCCGCGATTCACGATAATGAGATAGTGCGGATCCGTGCCTTCAATCTCAATGAGCGCCTGCTCGATCTGGCTGGGAAACACATTGACGCCCCGAATGATAAGCATATCATCGGTGCGGCCAAAGAGCCGGTTCATGCGTACTGTTGTTCTGCCGCAGGAACAGTGGTCTCGCCGCAAAAAGGTAACGTCCCGCGTCCGGTAGCGGAGGAGCGGCGTGCCTTCTTTGGTAAGCGTAGTGAAGACTAACTCGCCTTTTTCGCCATCAGGAAGCGGCGCGCCTGTTTCTGGATCAATGACTTCCGGGTAAAAAAGGTCTTCGTTGATATGCAAGCCGTTTTTGGCCTCGCACTCAAACGCCACCCCCGGCCCAATGATCTCGGTGAGCCCATAGATGTCGTAGGCGTTCATACCATAACGCTCCTCGATCTCACGGCGCATATTCTCGCTCCACGGCTCCGCCCCAAAACAGCCCTTTTTTATAGAAAGCTTTTTAAGATCAATGCCTGCTTCCTCAGCTTCCTCAGCCATGAAAAGCGCGTAAGACGGAGTACAGGTGAGAATGGTTGAACCAAACGACCGCATCACCATAAGCTGGCGCTCCGTGTTTCCAGCGGACATGGGGATCACGTTTGCCCCCAGCTTCTTCGCCCCATAGTGTGCGCCAAGCCCGCCCGTGAAAAGGCCATAGCCGTAACAGTTCTGCACCGTGTCGTTGCGGGTGCCGCCCGCGCCCGCAAGGGTTCGCGCCATCGCCTCGCTCCAGATTTCAAGGTCTTTATTGGTATAGGCATCCACCACCGGCACCCCAGTCGTGCCAGACGACATGTGAATCTCCTCAATCTCCGCCTGCGGACAGGCCAGCAGGCCATAAGGAAAGGTCTCACGCAGGTCGTCCTTAGTGGTAAAGGGCAAAAGAGCAATATCCTCAAGAGAATGAATGTCGCGGGGCTTCAAGCCCTTCTCATCAATCCGCTGCCGATAGAACGGAACCGCCTCATAGAGCGTTTCCACAAGATTCTTCAGACGGGCAAGCTGGAGCTTCTTCCGCGCCGCCTCATCCATAGACTCATATTCAGGGTTAAAAATCATAGTTATCAAACACCCCTCTTTAGTTTAGTAGTAACAGTATACTTCATCACAGAAAAAAATGACAGCCTCTTTGCGACACAAGACAGCAATTCGCAATTCAACGTATCTCACCCGCCTGAACAGCCGCCACACACAAAAACGATGAACTCTGCCTTACCGCTGCTGTCTGGACGTTCTAAACTTCCATATTCATGTTTGGACGTTCCAACGACACCTCTAGAAATTTCAAAGGCATCTTTGGAAGTTCTACACGTACCTCTGGAAGTTCTAAACACTCGTTGGAAGCTCTAAACGCAGCTTTGGAGGTTTTACACGTATCTCTGGAGGTTTCAAACGTATCTCTGGATGTTCAAAACGTATTTCTGGAAGTTCTAAACGTACCTATGGAAGTCCCACACGTAACTCTAGAGCTTCCACACGTATCTTTGGAGATTCAAAATGCATCTATGGAAGTTATAAACGTACCTCTGTAATTTCCACACGTAACTCTAGAACTTCCACACGTATCTCTGGATGTTCCAAACACTCGTTGGAAGCTCTAAACACAGCTTTTGAAGTTCCACACGTAACTCTAGAGCTTCCACACGTATCTCTGGAAGATACAAACACTCGTTGGAAGCTCTACACGCAGCTTTGGAGGTTCCACACGTACATTTGGAAGTTCCACACGCATCTCTAGAGGTTCCACACGTACATTTGGAAGTTCCACACGTATCTCTAGAGCTTCCACACGTATCTCTGGAAGATACAAACACTCATTGGAAGCTCTACACGCAGCTTTGGAGGTTCCACACGTACATTTGGAAGTTCCACACGCATCTATGGAAGTTATAAACGTACCTCTGTAATTTCCACACGTAACTCTAGAACTTCCACACGTAACTCTGGAAGTTCTAAACACTCGTTGGAAGCTCTAAACACAGCTCTGGAATCTCAAAACGTACATCTTGAAATCACACACGCAGCTCTGGAAGTTCTACATGCAGCTTTGGAGGTTCCACACGTAGCTTTGGAATATCCAAACATAGCTTCTGGAAATTCTACACGTACATCTGGAGGTTCCAAACACTCGTTGGAAGTTCTATACTCATGTTTGGACGTTCCAAAGGCATCTCTTGACATTCCATACTCATCTCTGGACGTTCCAAAAGCATCTCTGGAACCCCCAACGACAGCTCTGGATGTTCCATACTCAGCTCTGGAACCCCCAACGACAGCTCTGGAAGCTCCATACTCATGTTTAGGACTTCCAACGATAGCTCTTGAACTTCCAGAGGCATCTCTGGAAGCCTCAACGACAGCTCTGGACGTTCCAAAGACATATCTGGAAGTTCCAACGACAGCTCTGGAAGTTCAATACTCATCTCTGAACGTTCCACCGCCATCTCTGGACGTTCCAACGACAGCTTTAAAAGTGCTAAACAGGTAAGTGGACGCAGGATGTGGCTAGGGAGGTGTTCAAGAGAAGCGCGGCAGCATTAGTTCCCTAACTCGTGCCGATAACGATACAATGAATTCGTTTAGGAACAACGTTTCACTCATTTGATTAGGAAGCAGCAATGGCAAACCTATTAAGAACCAAGACCAAACCTTCTCTGATTGATATCCGGGTGCTGGTGCTTATCTATCTTCTGCTCACTGTCCTCACCATTTTCCTGTCTCGCACGTTCTTCACTGAGCTATTACAGTCCGGCGAGCTTGTGGACAGCGTCTGGCTTATCGTTATCTTCCTGACGATTCCAGCGGTGCTGTTCCTTTTTTTGATTATATCCACGGTCAACCTGTTTAGAGACCTCATCAGTAGACAGATGGGGAGCCGGTTTCAGGCGCGGCTGCTTGTGTACTTCATTACCATTGTGGTATTCGCGGTGTTCCCGCTTACGTTTATAACCAACCTTTCCGTAAATGAGATTCTGCGCTTCTGGAAAACCATTGACATTGAAGCTGCCATGACGTATGCCCAAGGCTTTGCTCTGGATACCTACTCGCTGCGTCTTGAGCAATTTGAGTACCGTATTCAGAACCGAATGAAAGGAGATTTTGATGACTTCCCTCCTGATGTTCTTGCGGCGCAGGATTTTGTGTTAGGGGAAGAGGAGAGCTGGGCAAGCGTGAGTTTTGCCGGAGATGGGGCGCAGGCGCTTAAAATGCCGCCGTCTGTGTGGCAGGGCTTCGTGGTACGGGAGATGCCGCGTGATGTTGACGTGATTCGCTACGTGCTTTCGAGCGAGCGCGGCCATGTCCGCGTAGTAACGTGCGATCTGGGTATAGGTTTTGATGAGGCGATACGAAGTTTCACCGACGAAAAGGCGCGGTTTGACGTTATCAACTCACTGCGTCTCAGCCTGAACCCCCTGCTCCTCTTCTATTATGGGGTTTTTCTCTTTCCTACCCTGCTTATGACGCTCATCATTGCTATCAATTTTACGCGGCGGTTGAGTCAGCCGCTTGTTGAGCTGGTTGAGGCCACGCGGCGGGTTGCGGGCGGCGATTTCTCGATTCACCTCATTGCGCGGCGGAGTGATGAACTGGGGCTTCTGGTTCATTCGTTTAACACGATGGTACGGGAACTGGAACGTTCGCAGGCGACGCTTATGAAGGCGGAGAAGATTTCCATTTGGCAGACCATGGCGCAGCAGCTTGCCCATGAGATAAAGAACCCGCTTACGCCGATAAAACTCTCTGCCGAGCGAGTGCTGAGGCGCTGGCGTAATAATCCTGAGCGCATTGGTGAAATCCTCGAAAACTCCATGCTTGCCATTATTCAGGAAACCGAGGGGCTTTCCACTCTGCTCAATGAGTTCAGGACTCTTTCCCGGCCTATGGAACCATCGCTTTCATGGACGCGGGTTCGGGACCTGGTAGAGGAAACCATAGTCCCGTACAAAAGCTCTCATCCCAATGTACTGTTTAGAACCGAATATATTAACGCGACCATTGCGGTGAAGATTGACCGGCACCGGCTTTCACAGGTACTCACAAACCTCATCATCAACGCGATTGACGCGATGAATCAGGAAGGCGTTGTTGAGATCAGAACCGACACGGTGAGGAAACGGGATAGCCGCTATTGCCGGATCAGTATTCGGGATACGGGCAAGGGCATCCCGTTGGAGGAAAAGTCCCGCGTGTTCATGCCTTATTTCACCACAAAGGAATCAGGGACTGGCCTGGGGCTTCCCATTGTCGAACGCATTGTGAATGAGCATGATGGGAGTATCTGGTTTCATTCAGCGCCGGGCATGGGTACCACGTTTTTTATTGATTTGCCTATCGCGCCGGAGACGGGAGACTGAGGTGCCAGAGACCGGTCGGCGGGCTTGAGGCTGAGGTGCCAGAGACCGGGGTGAGGAGGCTGAGATGCCAGAGACCCGTCGGCGGGCTTTGGGAGACTGAGGTGTCAGAGACCGAGGTGAGAGAGGCTGAGATGTCAGAGGCTGAAGGTGAGAGAGGCTGAGGTGCCAGAGACCGGGGTGAGGAGGCTGAGGTGCCAGAGACCCATCGGCGGGCTTTAAGGAGACTGAGGTGTCAGAGACCGGGGTGAGGAGGCTGAGGTGCCAGAGACCGGTCGGCGGGCTTTAAGGAGACTGAGGTGCTAGAGGCTGAGGTGTCAGGCGCTGGTCAACAGGGTTTAAGGAGAAAGTATGAGCGCGGTTTTGATTATTGATGATGAGCGGGGTATCAGGACGAGCCTTGCCGCGATCCTTGAGGATGAGGGGTACAAGGTTTTCAGTGCTGAGGATGCGATAGTTGGTATTGAGCTGGTAGGCCATGAAATCATTGATTTAATTTTTCTTGATGTACTGTTACCCAAGATGGGTGGGCTGGCTGCGCTTGAGAAGCTGCGCGGCGAATTTCCGCAGATTGAGATCATTATGATTTCCGGCCACGCCAATGTGGATATGGCGGTGCGTGCCGTGAAACTGGGAGCCTTTGATTTCCTTGAGAAGCCGCTTTCGCTTGAGAAGGTACTTACCGTGTGCCGAAACGCGCTTACCATACGCAATCTCAAAAAAGAGAACCAGATACTCAAGAAAACCAGCGCCAAAGAACGAGACAAGATCATCGGCACTACTGAGGAAATCCAGCGGGTGCGCGACCTCATCAGGCAGGCGGCGGCAAGCGATGCCCGCATCCTCATCACCGGTGAAAACGGAACAGGTAAGGAACTGGTGGCGCGTGCCATACACCGGCTTTCCTCGCGCCAGAACAAGGCGTTTGTTGAAGTGAACTGCGCCGCCATTCCAGACACGCTCATTGAGAACGAGTTGTTTGGCCATGAAAAAGGCGCTTTCACTGACGCGGCTTTTTCCCGTAAGGGGCGCTTTGAGGTGGCTGATGGCGGCACGCTTTTTCTTGACGAAATCGGGGATATGTCCCTTACGGCGCAGGCAAAGGTACTTCGCGCAATTCAGGAACAGAAGATTCAGCGCCTTGGCGGGGAAAAAACCATTGACATTGACACGCGCATTGTGGCTGCCACCAATAAGAACCTTGAACAGGAATGTGAGGAAGGCCGGTTCCGGCAAGACCTTTTTTTCCGGCTGAACGTGATCCCCATTCACATGCCCTCATTGCGGGAACGCCGGGAAGATGTATCCCTGCTTCTGTCGCATTTCCTCAAAGAACTGGGTAAGACATCGTGTGAATTCGATACCGGCGCGGTACAGCTACTGAGCAGCTATGACTGGCCCGGCAATATACGGGAACTGCGGAATCTGGCCGAGCGTATCGTGGTGCTGCACACCGGCGAGCGTGTTGGCGTGGAGGCGATCACCGCGCTGTTGTCAAAAACAAACAGTGCCGAGAAGCCGGAAAAGCCGGAACTCCTCCCCTCTTGTATGGATTTAACGTATAATGAGGCAAAAGAAGCCTTTGAAAAGGGCTATCTGGAGTACCAGTTTACCAAACATGATGGTATTATAAGCAAAACAGCAGAGGCGATTGGCATTTATCCCAGTAACCTCCACGCAAAACTACGAAAGTATAAGATAAAGGCGTAATAAACATGGCAAAAGGAAGCAGCCTCCTCTTTCTGGGGCCTGAACTCGGCGAGAAACAGGACGCGATTGACGAGATACGGCAGCGACTGGGCAATGCGCGTGAGGAAACATCATTTTACGCTGGCGAAACAACGGTCTCTGAGATGGTATCTTTCCTGCAAAATGGCTCACTGTTTGCCGATACGCGACTGGTGTTCATAAAAAGCGCCGAGCTGATTAAGAAAAAGGATGAAACTGACCTGCTTGGTTCCTATATGAAAAACCCGCAGGATAATACCACCCTCATTCTGGTGTCTGACACCACCAGCCTTGCCAAGGCGCTGGAAACAGCGGTTCCCTCAGCCGGGAAAAAAGTGTTCTGGGAAATGTTTGATAGCCGCAAGCAGGAATGGCTCACTACATTCTTCAAGCGCGCCGGCTTCACGATCCGCGCTGATGGTATCGAGACGATTCTGGAACTAGTGGAGAACAACACCAGTGCTTTGCGCCAGGAATGTGAGCGGCTCATGCGGTTTTTGAGTAAAAGTAAACCCATAGGCGCGGAAGACATTGAAAAGTGGCTCTCCCACACCAGAGAAGAGTCCGCCTTTACCCTGTTTTCCCGTGTTGCTGCCGGTGATTTCCCCAAAAGCCTTGAAACACTGCACGCGCTCTTGCTTGCCAAAGAGCCGCCTATTGCCATTTTCGCGGGATTGACCTGGTGTTTCAAACGTTTACGGGACTACACTGCCGTTGTGGAGGCTGGAAATCTGAGTGATTTAGAGTTCAGGAAGGCGGGGTTTGCCTCGCCTAGGATGCGTAAAGACTACGAAAGCGCCTTTCGCCGCTATGGGGCTGAAGCGGCTGACCTCTGTCTTGCGCTCACAGCAGAATTTGACATACGGATTCGGCAGAGTGGCGCTGATCTTGAAACTCTACTTATGGATATGTATCTTTACAAAATATGCTTTCGGTCATACTCATAGGTCTGAGCCTTTCGCTGGACGCGCTTGCGGGTTCAGTGAGTGCCGGTGTTTCGATAAAGGGGTTGAAACCCTTCTATATTATCCGCGCCTCATTCTGTTTCGGTTTATTTCAGTTTCTGATGCCGCTTATCGGCTATGCTGTGGGCAGAACCTTTATCTCATACATTGAGGCCTATGATCACTGGATAGCTTTTGCGCTTTTGGCGTTCATTGGCGGCAAAATGCTGAAAGACGCTCTGAGCGCAAAGCCGAATAGCGCGGACACCGCGGACGCAGACATCCGCAGTATCGGGCCGCTCCTTGTTCTTGCCATAGCCACCAGCATTGACGCGCTGGCGGTTGGTGTGTCGTTCAGCGTAACAGGCCACAATATCTTGGCCAGCGCCGCGCTCATCGGCGGCATCACCTTTGCGGTATGCCTTGCCGGTTTCGAGTTCGGCAAGCGGATAGGGCGCCTCTTTGAGAAAAGGGCTGCTGTCGCTGGCGGGCTTATCCTTATCGCGCTCGGTGTCAAAATCCTTGTTGAACACCTGATTGAAAGACTCCCTGCCTAAAGCAGGCGCTTCTTATTTCAAGCACCGAACATAACCCTTAAAGCAAAGCCCTAAGCGCCGCTGGTTCAATGTCCACATGAGATGCGCGTCTCTTTCTCACGAGACGCGGTACTCTCTGCCAGTAACGCGCCTCGTTACTGCTCTATATCTCAAAATGAACCGCGCCGCCGTCAGCACTCCGGCGAATACGTCCGCCGCCGCCTTGCCCATGTCCATAATCGCCGACTCGGTTACATGGTCAGCGTATGCCTCAAATACCGCTTGGCTCTTATGCCCGG
>JAISAE010000060.1 GCA_031266875.1 Treponema sp. | reverse complement strand
TCGACGCTCGACGCAGCGTTACGTCTTGGCGAAACGAAGCCTTACGTCAAGCCTTGACGAAGCGTTACGTCTTGGCGAAACGAAGCCTTACGTCAAGCCTTGACGAAGCGTTACGTCTTGGCGAAACGCTGGGTTATGCACTTGTGCCTGCTGCGGGCGCGGGAGGCTGTTGGACTCACGTTGTTATAGGTTTGTTGCTAGTTCTGGCCTGACTTCGCCGGTCTCTAGCGACAGCAAATACTTGCCCCACTTGCCTGCCCAATCACGCAGCGCCTGTACGCCAAGCGGGTTCGGGGCGCGGGAATCCGTGTGCGCGGCTATCTTTCGCGCCAGCGATAAGTACACCTGCGCTTGCGCTGAATCTGGCGCGGCCTCTATTGTGGTCTTGCCTTGCAGTTCACACTGCGTAACGGTAACCGAGCGGGGAATGTATTCCACTACATGAGTCTGTGTCTGCGCCACAAAGTCATCAATAATCTCTTTTGCGTAGGGCTGGTTAATTGAATTGGCTATTACGCCGCCCAGTAACGCGCCGCCAGAGTTGGAGTATTTCTGGATGCCGCGAAAAAGGTTGTTCGCCGCGTAAACCGCCATGAAGTCCGCCGAGGAGACCGTGAAGACGTGTTGAGCTATACCCTCACGAATCGGAACCGCGAAACCGCCGCAAACCACATCGCCCAGTACGTCGTAGATCACGAAGTCCAGGTCAAGTTCCTCGAAGATACGCTGCTGCTTGAACAGTTCCACTGAGGTGATGATGCCGCGTCCGGCACAGCCAACCCCAGGCGAGGGACCGCCTGCTTCCACGCAGTACACGCCGTTAAAGCCTCTGAAAATAACTTCATGGGCATTGACCGCGCCTTTTTCCCGTAGGGTATCAAGTACGGTCGGGATGTAGGTTCCGTCGCGGAGGGTGTTGGTTGAGTCGCTTTTGGGATCACAGCCGAACTGCATGACCTTGTAGCCCAGTTTTGACAGAGCGGCGCTGAGATTGGATGTGGTGGTGGATTTGCCAATGCCGCCTTTGCCATAGATGGCGATCTGTTTTGCTTTGCTCATAGCTGCCTCCATTCACCACAGACTTGATAGCTGGGGTTTCGTTGCCGCTGGGTAGAGGTTCCGTCGCGGAGGGTGTTGGTCGAGTCGCTTTTGGGATCACAGCCAAACTGCATGACCTTGTAGCCCAGTTTTGAGAGAGCGGCGCTGAGGTTGGATGTGGTGGTGGATTTGCCAA
Source organism: Treponema sp. (assembly GCA_031266875.1). Classification (GTDB taxonomy): domain Bacteria; phylum Spirochaetota; class Spirochaetia; order Treponematales; family Breznakiellaceae; genus JAIRMT01. The sequence continues at coordinate 29,231 of JAISAE010000060.1, read as the reverse complement.
TGCCGCCTTTGCCATAGATGGCGATCTGTTTTGCTTTACTCATAGCTGCCTCCATTCACTACAGACTTGATGGCTGGGGTCTCGCTGCCGCTGGGTAGAGGAACGGATTTGATGTAGCTGAATGGGTCCTGCTCGTACCATGTTTTCTTGAATGGCAGCGGCACGTTGAGCGAGAGTTGGCGGTTGAACTCCGCGTTACGGAGTTTCTTTGCCAATCGCCGCGCAATCTCAAACACGCCTGAATAGCCGCAGTAGTTGTACTGAGGGCCGAAGAGGGGAAGCAGAGGTATGCCGTGGCGGGAGGCGATGTTGTTTCCCCCAATGTGGGCAACGAGAATGTCTGGCTTGAGCTTTGAGATGATGTTCGACGACTCAAAGGGCTGGTTTGTGGCAACGCTGAATAACACATCGTCAACATCGTGGAGCGCCTCAAAGATAGGTTCAACAAAGCGGTCGTAGTGGTGTGCCTTAAACCCAACGACTTCCATCTCCAAGTCCTGTAAGACCTCAGCAGTGGCGAGGATGCGAACTTCACCGCCAAGCAGGTAGGCGCGTTTGCCTTTGAGGGTTTTACGGTATGGGTCCAGCGCCTCCTCAAGGTACTGATGCTCGGCCTTGATGAGGCGTTCCGCCTCAGCCTCAATGCCAAAGTGGACCGCGACGCGGCGCAGCCACTTGTCCGTGTTCTTCCTGCCAATGGGGATGGTGTCAACCACAAAGGGAATCTTGTACATGGTTTTCAGGTGTTCCACAAAGTAGTCATCGTGTGTGCCACAGAGACTTACGTTGAGGCTGGTTTCCAGGGCGTACTGAAAGTCCTCTGGTTCCGCGTAACAGGGGATAAACGTAACCTCAAGCCCCAGGGCCTCAAGGATGCGGCGGAACTCGGTTTCGTCAAAACGGCTCATGGAGCCAACGTTCAGTATGTTGACCTTTCGGCTCCGGCGGTACTGTTCTTGCTGGCGCTGTTCCTCCTGTTCCCAGATAGGCTGCTTCCGGTCTGGGTAGCGGATGTACTTCTTGAGTATGCCGTGATACACCGCGTCATAGGCGGTTGCCATGAGCTTTGTCTTAAAGCCTTCGCAGTGTATGGGGACAAGGATCGCCGCGGTTTCCTTTTGCACGTCCTGAAGGATATTGTCGATGTCATCCCCGATGAGCGCCGGGACGCAGCTATTGGCGACAATGATCGACTCTGGCCGGAATTCCTTATCCGCATAGAGGATCGCCTCACGCAGTTTCTTTTCACCGCCGCTGATGACGTCCGGCTCATCAAGGTTGGTACTGAGCCAGATAAGCCCTGTGGCATTGGGGTCTCGCACCTGTTTCATGGCCTTGTTCTGCCCATAAGCGCCAACTGAACACATACCGCAACCCACAGGGCCGTGCATGATTACTACGGAGTTTCGTATGGAGTTGAGCATACCGAGGCTTAGGGTAAACTGACAGCCCTGGGCTTGGGTGAAGGCGCGGGAAGAGAGGTTTGTACAGCCGTTTGCCACTGCGCGGTCGCACGTCCGTACTTGCGAACAGGTTCCGCCAAAGGCAATGGCCGCGTGGAGCCGGTCTTCCCGTGATGGGGCTGATTTTGCGTCTAAAAAGTTCATAGTTCTGCTCCTTATCGTGTTGCTACTAGGTAGGTAATGAGGTCTTCCGCAAAGGAAAGCCCTCCGCTATAGCCAGCATAGGCGCGGTTCATCACGCAGCGTCCAGTAAGAGGGAAACTGACCGGTATGAGAGGATACCCGAATTCATCAGATAGGTCCCGCTCAAACGAGCTGCCAATAATGACCGTTGGATTAAAGGGATCGTAGTACCGGTCGTTCTGGTTCCGGGGCCAGACTTCTCTCAGGTACTTTTTTACTGAAGATGCGTTGGTGTCAAAGCGCACTGACGGCGTGAGTCCTGAGTTCAGTCCCTGAAACTGAGTGCTTACACTCTGTTGACAGCTCTCGTCGAGCGTGTCTGTTACCATAACCAGCTCTGGTATCCAGCCCAGCTCGTCAGAGACAAAGCGGGTTATTGCTGGCGCGTAGTTGGAATCACCGACCACAATGGCGTAACGCTGGAGATCAGCGTCGTTGTATATGTCCGCGATCCGTGAGAGGTAGTCGTAGTAGATTGACTTTTCCTCGTCAATGACGCGCTTGACCATTGCCGCGTCAAGCCCAAGCGCCTTGCCAACGCTGTTCAGGAACACCTCGCTTGCCAGCGCCCCGATGGGGAAGGGCGTTACGATGTAAGGGATGCCGTGTACTTCCTCAAAGTATTGTGCGCTGTCAATGCCGGGGCCATTGGATACAACGATGTTCAGCCCCGCGTTACCCGCGTTTTTGAGCGCGTCCAGGGTTTCACCCTCGCCAAAGAAGGTGTTCACCGTGAGTCCAAGGCGCTCCAGAAGCCGCTTGAGTTCCCGCAGATTGCCCTTCCAGAACACGTCCTGCGCTGGAACTATACCAAGCACGTTGACCGTGAGTGGGTCTTTCGCGGCTTGTTTGGCAATGTACTTGGCGATAAGCCCTTTCAGCACAAGCTCATAGCCGGTGAAGGCATTCCCTTTGAAGCTGGGCGTGGGAATGGCGATGACCGGCTTTTCCGCGTTAGCGAATTGCGCCGCGACTGATACCGTGTCATCACCGATCATGTCAACCATACAGCCGGTTACGACTACATAGAGGTCGCCGTCCACGATTTCAAGGGTTGACTGTATCTGCTCCCGCAGGCGGTTTTCACCGCCAAACACCACATCCCGTTCTACCACATTGGAACTGGGCAGAGCAGCGCCGCCACAGTAGCCGCCGCCGAGATAGCCTGCGCCCGCATTGAGCGCGGTGTTTATGTTACCGCCGCAGCCCGCCGAGCCGTGGATAATGCTTATTGTCCTGGGCAAGGCGTGCAGGGTGCCAATCGCGCCGCCAAGTGCGCACGTGTAGCGCGGACGGTCGATAAATTTACTCATTATAATACCTCCATTCTTTAACCATGAGAAAACGTCTCCTCAATGGGTATTCTGTTGTCATCATATATTTGGGACGTAATATCTCCCTTACCCGGAATACCGATGGCGTCGGCGCGGCAGTGTTGACAGTGCCTGAACACCGGCAGGTGGGTTTCAGCCGCCTCACGAGCGCGGCCAAGCGCGTTACAGTCCGGCGCTTTGTGTTCCGCGAACTCGTGTTGGGGTATGAGGGGAATGATGTTAATGATAGACGCGCCCCAATGACGCACGGCATGGGCAATGCTGGCGATGTGCGTGTCGTTAATGGCTGGAACCAGCACGATGTTAATCTTGATGACGAAGTCAAGCGCCGCTGCCTTTTGTATGCCCCGCTGTTGCGCATTGATTAACAAGGCCGCGCCTTCAACGCCGGTGTAGACCTTATCATCAAGGATTACATGGGAACAAATCCGGTGAAGAATGACCGGATCAACCGCGTTCACTGTTACCGTCAGGGTCTTGACCCCAACACGCGCAAGGTCGTCGGCGTAACGCTCCAGCAATAAGCCGTTGGTGGATAAACAGTTGATGAGCGCGGGGTACGCCTGATGAATAAGCGCGAAGGTTTCAATGGCGTGAGACGTTGCCAGCGTATCACCTGGGCCCGCGATACCTGCCACTGTGATGTTAGGACAGCGTTCCAGCGCCTTTTTCACCAGATCAACCGCGTCTTTTGGTTCAAGCAGTTTTGCGCTTACCCCAGGACGGTTCTCGAACTTATTAAACGATCGCTTACAGAACCGGCACTGTATGTTGCACGCCGGACTGACAGGCAGATGTACCCGTCCACGATTCAAGTTCGCCTCACCTGAAAAGCAGGGATGGCTTAGCGAAGGATGAAAGCTGGGGTGCGCGTTGACCATTACGCTCACAGTGGCCGTTCCAGTGAATCAAAGAGCGCTGTTGAAAGGTAACGCTCGCCGGTATCGGGCAGGAGCGCGACAATGGTTTTGCCCTGAAACTCCGGTCGCTTGGCGATTTGAGTTGCCGCGTATGTAGCCGCGCCTGACGAGATGCCCACGAGTAAGCCTTCGGTTGCGGCAAGACGCTGGGACGCGATATAGGCTTCCTCAGTGCGTACCTTGTAAATCTCGTCGTATACCGCAGTGTTAAGCACACGAGGTACAAAACCCGCGCCAATGCCCTGAATCTTGTGCGGGCCTGGGGCTGAACCGGACAGTACCGCTGAATCGTAGGGTTCCACGGCAATCACTTGTATTGCTGGATTCTGCGCTTTCAGGAACTCGCCAGCGCCGGTGATAGTGCCGCCGGTTCCAATGCCCGCGACAAAAGCAGCGACATCGCCGTCCGTGTCCCGCCATATCTCAGGGCCGGTGGTTTTCCGGTGAATCTCTGGATTCGCCGCGTTGTTAAACTGCTGGGGGATAAAGGAACCGTTAATCTGGGCGTGGAGTTCTTCGGCCTTCCTGATAGCGCCTTTCATGCCGTCTTTGCCCGGAGTGAGTACCAGCTCGGCGTTTAACGCGGCCAGCAGTTTACGCCGCTCTATGCTCATGGTGTCAGGCATAACCAGAATGATGCGGTACCCCTTGGCGGCGGCGACAAAGGCCAGGCCCACGCCAGTATTCCCGCTTGTTGGCTCAATCAGCACACTGTCCTTGTTGATCAGCCCCTGCTGCTCCGCCGCCTCGATCATCGCCAGCGCGATACGGTCTTTGACACTCCCCGCTGGATTGAAGTATTCCAGCTTTGCCACGAGCCTGCCCCGCAGCTCAAACCCCTCAGCATAGCCGCTCAGTTCCAGCAGCGGCGTATTCCCAATAAGTTCAGTCAGTTTCTTTGCAATCTTTGCCATATCTTCTCCTTTGGGTTAGACACCCTTCTACTCAAACACCTTATGTAGCTTTCACAAGCACCTTTCACCGTCCTGCTCAAGCACCTTGAATGACGTAACGCTTCGTCCACCCTTGACGTAACGCTTCGTTTCGCCTGAACGTAACGCTTCGTCGTGTCTGAACGTAACGCTTCGTCCACCCTGAACGTAACGCTTCGTCGTGTCTGAACGTAACGCTTCGTTTCGCCTGAACGTAACGCTTCGTTTCGCCACAACGTAACGCTTCGTCCACCCTGAACAGTCCTGCTCAACCATCTTGAACAGAGCGGTTCAACCACTTTGAACAGAGCGGTTCAAGCACCTTGAACAGTCCTGCTCAACCACTTTGAACAGAGCGGTTCAACTACCTTGAACAGGACTGCGCAACCACTTTGAACAGAGCGGTTCAACTACCTTGAACAGGACTGCGCAACCACTTTGAACAGAGCGGTTCAACCACTTTGTGTAGCTTTCGCAAGCACTTTGAACAGAGCGGTTCAAGCACTTTGAACAGGACTGCTCAACCACTTTGAACAGAGCGGTTCAACTACCTTGAACAGGACTGCTCAACCATCTTGAACAGGACTGCTCAACCATCTTGAACAGAGCGGTTCAACTACCTTGAACAGGACTGCTCAACCATCTTGAACAGAGCGGTTCAACTACCTTGAACAGAGCGGTTCAACCACTTTGAACAGAGCGGTTCAACCACTTTGAACAGAGCGGTTCAAGCACCTTGAACAGAGCGGTTCAACCACTTTGAACAGAGCGGTTACGACACCACGTCTCTGACACCAATACCGCAACCCCATCTCTGGCGACTCTAGGTAGATCGTTAAGTGGTGAGGATTAACCGCAAAGCTTTGTGGTTAATCCTCAAACCGCATTACCTTAAAACCCTCACTTATACAGTGAATCCGGCACACCGGGCAGGGCGATGAAGACGCTCCGCGTAAGGGCATCAGGGTCGATGTCCTTATCCACCAGATTGATTTGCTGGAGATCGTGTGTATTACGGGAAATCGCCACCTCCGCCTCACTTACCGAAGCCCTGAAGTTGTAGGTCTTGAGGATGGCGGCGTTTGTCGCTGGATCGCCGGCCACGTACTTTCGTTCATCAAGGATACGGGCGGTTTCATCAGGGTTCTCCTGCACAAAGGCCGCGGCTTTCTGAATAGCGCGGGTGAACTTTGCCGCGGCTTCGGGATGGTTCTTCACGAAGGCGGCTGAAGCAACTACCACACAGCAGAATTCGTCCTTGAGGTAGTCATCTGTAGCCTGATTGAGGATTACCCTAGCCTTTCCTTCCTGCTCAATGATGTAAGCAGTCGGGTCTCCGACCGCGATGGCGTCAACCTGGCCCCGCTCAAGCGCCAACGGAAGGTCTGCCTGCTGATAGATCAGCCACTCAACCTCAAGATTGTCGGCGGTAACGCCAATGCCCAGTTCGGCCAGATAACGCTGAGTGATCACTGTGCCGCTGGATGCCATACCGGTTGTACCAATCCGCTTGCCGCGAAGGTCGGCGGGCGTTTGTATATCAGAATCAACACGTACCAGTACCTTCTGGCAACCCGTGTGTATGCCTAACGGAATCTTTACGTCAAGACCATTGGCAATAGGCTGAATCAGCGTAGCCAAAAGGTTGTTGGTAACATCAACCACGCCGGTGGTGAGCAGGAGGTTAGTTTGACCAGTCTCCATAGTGATGGTTTCCCACTTGAGTCCCTCTTCCTCGTAGTAACCGAAATGCTCGGCAATGACATAAGGTGAGGAACAGAGGCCTACGGAGACTCCCAGACCGATCTTGACCACATAGTTCGGGTCTTCCACCACAGCAGCGGAAGTTCCCTGACTCTGACCCCTTGCGTGGACGCTAAACACCGCCACGCAAACCAATGAAAGCAAAAGGATAAGTTTTTTCATAGCTTATATCCTCTCCTTAATAAAGAATTTTCTCCGTCAACGACGGTTTTCTCACAAGTTGTATTCCAGCTCCTGCTTTGCGCCCGCGAAGTGCAGGATTTGCAGTATCTTCGCTCGCAGGTCGAGGAAGTCCGGGTCGTCGCGCTGTCGCGGACGGCCAATCTCCACGGTAATCACCTTCTCAATCTTTGCTGGACGCGCTGACATGACCACGATGCTGTCAGCCATGTAAATTGCCTCATCAACATCATGCGTAACCATGACCATAGTCATCTGACGCTCCTCCCATATTTTGAGAATCTCGTCCTGCATATTCATGCGGGTAAAGGCATCAAGAGCGCCCAGAGGCTCGTCCAGCAAGAGCGCCTTTGGGTTATTGATGAGCGTCCTTGCCAGTGACGCCCTCTGCGCCATACCGCCGGAAAGGTGGTGAGGATAGGACTTCTCAAAGCCCTCAAGTCCCACGAGCTTGAAAAAGCCTGGAATGTTCTTCTTTTCTTCACGGTAGACCCCACGCGCCCGCAACCCGAAGGCGATGTTTTCCCAGATGGTCTTCCACGGGAACAGGGTAGGGTCCTGAAACACCAGCCCCCGTTCATGCCCTGGCGCCTGTATCTCGGCGTTGTCCAGAAAAAGTGAGCCGCGATCAGCTTGGGTAAGTCCGGCAATGAGCCGGAGCAGGGTTGACTTCCCGCACCCTGACGGGCCAATGAGAGAAACGAACTCCCCGCTTTTGAAGACAAGGCTGATGTTATCCAGCACGGTAATATCAGCCGCGCCTTCTTGGGGAAAGGTTTTAGTTACGCCATTGATCCGTATGGCCCCACCATGTACTGCTGTTTGCATATATTCACCTACCACCGAATCGTGCCTTTCTGCCAACTCAGGACGCGATTGCGAACCTTGAACTGGAGGTTAATGAGGAGCGAAAAGGTTATGGCGATCACGATGAGCGCCGCGTAAACCTGTGAATACGCCATAGTTTCCCTCTGCCAGTTGATGTACCAGCCGATGCCGAACTTGCAACCGATCATTTCAGCGGCCATCAAGGTTAGGAACGATGACGACGTACCGTTAAACAGGCCGGCGAAGATGTTGGGCGCAGCGCCGGGCAGGGCGATAGAAAGTACATTCCGCAGATTGCTCGCTCCCAGGGTGCTTGAAACCTCGAAGTAACTTTTCCGCACATTGAGGATACCCGAACTGGTGAGTACCGTTGTGGGGAACCAGACCCCTAGGGCGATGAGGAACAGCGCCGCGTCGGTCGCTTTGGTGAAGACCACTAGTGCGATGGGTATCCACGCGGTTGATGGAATCGGCCCCACGATGCGGATACAGGGCATGATCCAGTAGTTCCAGCGCTGGCTCCAGCCGATGAGCGTACCGGTTAGCACCCCAAGCAGCGCTCCGAGGAAGAAACCGCCCAGCAACAAACGGAGCGAGTAAGCTAGGCAGCGCAGTATAAAGAACCAGTCAGTGAGAAACACATACACGATCCGTTCCGGTGATGGGAAATAGAGGCTGGGAATCAGGTTGAACTTGACGGTGATGAGGTTATACAGGTTGAGCAGAAGAAACGCTGCTCCCAGAAACCACGATTTATACGTGAAACGCTCCCGATACCGGCTGTTGAAGAGACTCACCACCGCGAGTATCACCAATACCCCGATAGCAGTGACATTGAACCAGGTAAACCACGGCAGAACCTTGGTACGGTACGTTGACGCCACCGGCAGCGCGGTATGTAGTACCTGCGTAAAGGCAACCGAGGCGAGTGGGATCAGGGTGCGCCAGTCAAAATGGATAGACAGCGCCGAGTCTTTGTCAACGCTCAGGTTCTTTGACGCGGTGCTTATGCTTAGTTCTGACATAAAAGCTCCTTTGTTTATAATACCTATTGATTTACTAAGAATATATCTTATAAAAAATAGAGTGTCAATAGGTTTTAGGATTTCTTATAAAAAATTCTTGAGCCGCTTGAAACAACTGACTCTTCGACAAGCTCAGGGTACGGCTGTGGTCACTGAGCTTGTTGAAGCGACCGCAGCTTAACCACCGTTTTAATGGCTACTCCTTAGGCTTCGTTTGGCTATAGTAAGTCGCCAGTTCTCTCGCCACCTCCTCAAATCGCACCTGCCGTATCGATATTTATATCACCCAATCCCAAAAGCCGTCATGGGCAAGCTCGGCGTGGGCACCCTGGCCATCTACCTTGTACTGCATTTCTGGATTTTTCACACTAACCCTGGTCTTTTCCGGCACCGGCTTGGTGATAAAGGCGTTGCTGCCGATTACAACTCCCTCACCGATAATCGTAGCGCCGCCGAATATAGAGGCGCCTGAATAGATCGTTACATGATCTTTAATGGTGGGGTGGCGTTTAGTTCCTTTAAGCGCCTGACCGCCTCTGGTGGAAAGCCCACCTAGAGTTACGCCCTGGTATATTTTTACATAGTTGCCGATAATCGTTGTCTCTCCAATAACAATTCCGGTTCCGTGGTCAATAAAGAAATGGTGTCCGATTACCGCGCCGGGGTGAATGTCGATGCCAGTAACGCTGTGCGCGTGTTCGGTCATAATTCGAGGAATGAGCGGAACTCCAAGTTCGCATAGCATGTGGGCCAGGCGGTATACCATGATGGCGTATATTCCTGGATAGGACGAGATTATTTCATCTTTGCTGAATGCCGCAGGGTCGCCGTCAAAGGCAGCGGAAACATCGGCGGCAAGGTATTCCCGAATTTCCGGCAATCTTGACAAAAACGTAAAGGCAATATCATTAGCCTGTTCTTGAAAAGGCAACCCGCAGTCTGCCTTTCCCGCTGGGGAAAATTCCGTGCCATCAAGATGACGTAGTGCTTTAGCTAATTCAGGGGTGAGATCATGGATAACTTCTTCAAGCAAGTCTCCAGCGTAATATTCTATCAAGTCAGCGGAAAGATGTTTCTTGCCAAAATAGCCGGGAAAAATAAGTTTTCGCAGCCGCTCTAGGATATCAATTATGACACTCCGGTTAAGCTGATTTCCTGCATCGACTTTTATAATTTCCGCATGATCCCGGTAACTCCGTGACAGTATGTCAATCAGCTGTTTTACTCTTGTATTAGCTTCGTGCTGCATAAGTTACTCCTCAGCCCATTGCCTGTTCCAAATCAGCGATGATGTCTTCTGCATTTTCCAGTCCCACAGAAAGGCGGAAAATCCCTTCACCGGCAAATGCTTTCCATGATTCAAGCTGCTTCGGGGTATCAAGCCTGAACGAGGTTTTTAAAAGATCGTCGCTGGTAAGATAAAAAACCAACGAGCGGTGATGGCCCAGGGAAACCGCGTAATGGATTATCTTGAGTTTTTCCGCCAGGGCGGCAGCGGTTTCTTTGCCGTTTTCTGTTTGAAACGTTACCATGCCGGAAAAATTCTTCATCTGACGCCGGGCAAGTTCATGCTGGGGGTGAGACGGCAGTCCAGGGTAGATCAGCTTTACCACTTTTGGATGGCTTTCAAGAAATGCGGCAACCTTGAGCGCGTTTTCCTCGTGAGCCTTCATGCGCAGGGGGAAGGTGGCAAGGCCCCGGAGGATCAGCCAGGCATTAAAGGGGCTTAGGGTTCCGCCTAGACGGACTGAGGTTTTTTTGCGAAGCGGCGCAAGGTCTGCGGCTCTCCCCAGAATCGCGCCACCCAGCGCGTCGCCGTGGCCGCCTAGATACTTGGTCAGGGAGTGAATAACAAAGTCCGCCCCCAGAGCCAGCGGTTTGGTTCCAGCGGGGGTGGCAAAGGTTGAATCCACCGCAAGAAGGGCGTTTGCATGATGCGCTATATCAGCAGCAGCCGCAATATCCGTCAAGCGCAAGAGCGGGTTACAGGGGGTTTCGATATACATGAGCCGGGTATTGGGTCGCACCGCCTTACGCAGAGCGTCCAAATCTGAAGTATCAACCTTGCTAATCTGAAACCCCAGGCCGGGAAACAGTTCATTGGCAGCCTCTGACACAGCGGCGTAGGTAACATCGCTCACTACCGCGTGGTCTCCGGCTTTAAGTGTATGGAGCAATAAGGCAGTGGCAGCGGCCATGCCGCTGGCAAAGGCTACAGCGGTTTCGGAACCCTCCAGGGCGCTAAGTTTTTCCTCAAGCTGTCTGATGGTGGGGTTGCCCCATCTGGTATACACAAAGGGATCGTTCTCGCTCATGCTTTCAACGGAAAATCCTGTGTCAGCCTCCACCACAAAGGTAGTGGACATGACCAGATTTGGCGCAGAGGCCCCGGTAACCGGATCGGGAAATTCACCGGCGTGAATTGACAGCGTCTGATCGCCGAGACCGGCGGCGCATAATTTTTTTTGCTTCATACCAGCCCTCCCATCACCGCCACAAGCTTGTCGATCCCGTCCGGCGTATTGTAAAAGGCAATGGATGGGCGAACAGCTCCCTCAAGCCCAAAGAATCGGTGTACCGGCTGGGCGCAATTGATGATCGTGGAGATCGAGCCGAGTTGATACTCCCGCAGTTTTGAAGCATAGCCCACGAAGCCCTGGGGAATCTCAACTTTTTTCGGGCCCTGGCCGCACAGAACGTCAAGAGGCGTTTCGCCCGCGACGACCCGGTTGACCCGATAAATACCCGGTTCCAGTACCCTTGTAAGCCAGTTAGGTGTAATGGAACCGAACTGAGGCGCTGTTTTTGTAACATTCGCAAGCTGATACGCCGCGCTCCGTCCCAATGCGTTGATTGTCTTTTCTGCCATAATGTTTCTCCTTTGAGCCTGTTCCACACCCCGCCGCCGGAGTTCAGAACGCCGTGTGTTTAACTCAGAACCGAACTCGTTTAGCTCTGAGCCGAATTTGTTTGGTTCAGAACCGAATTCGTTTAGCTCGGAACCGAATTGGTTTGGTTCAGAGCCGAATTTGTTTGGTTCCGAACCGAACTCGTTTAGCTCTGAGCCGAATTTGTTTGGTTCCGAACCGAACTCGTTTAGCTCGGAGCCGAACTCGTTTAGCTCGGAACCGAATTTGTTTGGTTCAGAACCGAATTCGTTTAGCTCTGAGCCGAACTCGTTTAGCTCGGAACCGAATTTGTTTGGTTCAGAACCGAATTCGTTTAGCTCTGAGCCGAACTCGTTTAGCTCTGAGCCGAATTTGTTTGGTTCAGAACCGAACTCGTTTAGCTCTGAGCCGAATTTGTTTGGTTCAGAGCCGAATTTGTTTGGTTCAGAACCGAATTCGTTTAGCTCTGAGCCGAATTTGTTTGGTTCAGAACCGAATTCGTTTAGCTCTGAGCCGAATTTGTTTGGTTCAGAACCGAACTCGTTTAGCTCTGAGCCGAATTCGTTTAGCTCGGAGCCGAATTTGTTTGGTTCAGAACCGAACTCGTTTAGCTCGGAGCCGAACCTGTTTGGTTCTGAGCCGCACTTGTTTGGTTCCGAACGCCGTGTGTTTAGCTCTGAGCCGAACCTGTTTGGTTCTGAACTGAATTCGTTTAGCTCTGAGCCGAACTTGTTGAGTTCTGAGCGCCGTGTGTTTAGCTCTGAGCCGAACTCGTTTAGCTCTGAGCCGAATTGGTTTGGTTCTGAACCGAATTCGTTTAGCTCGGAACCGAATTCGTTTGGTTCTGAACGTCGTGTGTTTAGCTCTGAGCCGAACCTGTTTGGTTCTGAACGTCGTGTGTTTAGCTCGGAGCCGAATTTGTTTGGTTCAGAACCGAATTCGTTTAGCTCGGAGCCGAATTGGTTTGGTTCTGAGCCGAACTCGTTTAGCTCTGAGCCGAATTTGTTTGGTTCTGAGCCGAACTCGTTTAGCTCTGAGCCGAACTCGTTTAGCTCTGAGCCGAATTTGTTTGGTTCTGAACCGAACTTACGATACGATATAGTTATCAACTGAGCTTGTTGAAGCGACCGCAGATTAACCGTCGTTTTAAGGTAGTAAGCCGCTGGCTGGCTGGCCAATGATGCTGGTTCCACCTGTCGCTAAAACCCTCGTTTTGCCCAGGCGTCCCGCAGTCCGGCAAGCCGCTCTCCCGCGGCGATGAGGGTCTCGTCCTTCTTTGCGAAGTGGAAGCGGATCAGGTGATTTATTGGTTCGTGGAAGAAGCTGGATCCCGGAACCGCCGCGACCTTTACTTCTTTCGCCAGCCATTCGCAGAAACGGGTATCGTCGTTGCTGTAAAACTCACTGATGTCCACCAGCACATAGTAGGCTCCCTGGGGACGGGTATAGCGGAGTCCTGCCTTGTCCAGCGCGTCCATGAATATCTTCCGTTTGCTGGTGTATGACGCTAAAAGCTCGTCGTAATAACTTTGCGGAAAACTCAGGGCGGTAACCGCTGCTTCCATGAGGATGGCCGCAGCCCCGACCGTAAGAAAATCGTGTACCTTACGGATAATGTTGGTGGCTCTTTCGCTGGCGATAGTGTAGCCCAGTCGCCAGCCGGTTATGGAGTAGGTCTTGGAAAGGGAGGAGCAGCTTATGGTCCGCTCCGCCATACCAGGCAGGGAGGCAAAGTAGATATGCTGTTCCGGGGAGTCGCCTTTCCCGCCGGTGTACACGATATGTTCGTAGACCTCATCGGTAATAACCCATGCGTCAAATTCTTCCGCCAGCGCCGCGATGTACTCAAGCTCTGTCCGGCTGAACACCTTGCCGCTAGGGTTGGAAGGGTTGCAGAGGATGAGCGCCTTGGGGCGCTCCGTGAAGGCCTGGCGCAGAAGGTCCTGGTCAAAGCCGAAGTCAGGCGGGAGGAGCGGCACGTAGATAGGCTGCGCGCCAGAAAGTATGGCGTCGGCGCCGTAATTTTCATAAAACGGGGAGAACACGATAACTTTGTCGCCGGGGTTTACCACGCTCATCATGGCGGCGATCATTGCCTCGGTGGAGCCGCAGGTAACAGTGATATTTTTTTCCGGGTCAATGGGTATACCCATGCGGCGCTGCTGCTTTTCCGCCAGAGCCCGGCGGAAATTCGGCGCTCCCCAGGTTATGGCGTATTGGTGCGGACCCTTTGCCGCTGTTTCGGCCAGGGCGCGGGTAAGCTCAGACGGGGGATCGAAATCCGGGAAGCCCTGGGAAAGGTTGATAGCCCCGTGATCTAAGGCGACGCGGGTCATGCGACGTATTACTGATTCGCCGAATCCGGCGGTACGGCGGCTTGTTTCAGGCATGTTCTTTAACTCCTTTGGCCACGTTTAGCAGTAATGCTAGTGGCTTGTTTTTTTTGCGAAATAATTCCCCACCGCCTGTATCAGGGACACCAGGAGTATGAGTATGATCACGGTTATGATGGTGATGTCGGTCTGGTATCGCTGGTAACCGTAGCGTATGGCAAAGTCTCCCAGGCCCCCGCCGCCTACCGCGCCGGCCATGGCGGTAAGCCCGATAAGGCTTATCAGGGTGATGGTGCTTCCCCGGATAATGCCGGGAACGCTTTCTTTAAGGTAGACACGGAAGATGATTCCCACGTTGCTGATGCCCATAGAAGACGCTGCCTCCACTGATCCTGAATCCACCTCTGCCAGGGCGTTTTCCAGTTGGCGGCTGAAGAAGGGGGCGGTTCCGAATATCAGCGGCGGGATGGCGCCTTTTACCCCGATGGCGGTTCCGGCTATGACCCGCGTCAGGGGGATAAGCAGGGCGATAAGGATGATGAAAGGCACAGAGCGGAAAAAGTTTATCAGCTTGTCCAGCACGGTCCAGAGAGGCATGTTTTCCATAAGGCCGCCTTTTTTGCTTACCGTCAGCACTACCGCGAAAAAAATTCCAAAAACAAACGAGATGATTCCGACAAAAACGGTCATGTAAAGGCTCTGGGCCAGGCTCGTCCAGAGTTCCGGCAGCCGTTCCATTACATTCGGCATAAGAGTTCTTAGTAATTCAACCATGTTTCAATACCTCCACTAGAACACCTTTACTACGGAACCACTCCATAGTTTTTTCCAGGGCGTCTTTTTTTCCCTCAAGAATAACGATAAGTCCCCCGATTGGCTTTTCCTGGATAATGTCCAGGTCTCCGAAGATGATGTTCAGTTTTACGTTGAAGCGCAGTGACGAGGTGGAGATCAGGGCGTCCACCGTGTTTGGTCCCGAATAGCTGAACCGGGCAAGTACCTGATTCGACCCAAGTCGAGTAAGGGGCGTATCTTCGGCAAGCAGATCGTTGATCTTGTTCAGGTGCGAAGTAGTGGCGATAAAATCCCGGGTGATCTGTTTTTCGGGATTGGAAAAAATGTCGAACACCGAACCCTGCTCCACAATGTTCCCTGATTCCATGACTGCGGCATGATCGCAGATAGACTTTATCACTTGCATCTGGTGGGTGATGATAACAATAGTAATGCCTAGCTTTTTGTTGAGTTCCTTGAGCAGGGTGAGGATGGACTGGGCTGTCTGGGGGTCAAGGGCGCTGGTTGCCTCGTCGCAGAGAAGGATCGAGGGGTTTGACGCCAGCGCCCGGGCGATGCCGACCCGCTGTTTCTGGCCCCCGGAAAGCTGGGAAGGGTAGGCGTTGGTTTTGTCCGCAAGTCCAACCATGTCAAGCAATTCTGTTACCCGCTCCTCTACCGCCTGACGCGAGGCGCGGCTACCGGCGCTCCCGTCTGGCTGCCAGTCATGCTTGATAGGAAAGGCGATGTTTCCAGCCACTGTGCGGGAGCGGAAAAGGTTGAAATGCTGGAACACCATGCCGATCTTTTTGCGGGCAAGGCGGAGTTCGTTTCTGGAAAGCTTCATCAGGTCTTCACCGTTTATGATAACCTCGCCCTCTTCGGGTCGCTCTAGCAGGTTGATACAGCGCACCAGGGTACTCTTTCCCGCCCCGGAAAAGCCGATAACCCCGAAGATATCCCCTTCCTTGATGGAAAGGTTCACGTTCCTTACGGCGTGTACTCCCTGTGCGAGGCCCTCTGCGAGATTCTTCCCCCGAAATGTTTTGGATATGTTTTTAAGCTCTATCATAATAACTACCAGTCTAGTTTACTGCTGTCGGCCACAGAGGAAAAGCCGGTTTCGCCTGAGGTGAAGCCGGCTTTTCGGCGCTTGCCGTTTCGACAGGTCTACCAGGCTGGCAGGGCGGTCCCTTTAAGGGGCGCTTCGTCGGTTATTACACGGGAAACTTCCGGCGTCTGAAAAGCGGCGACCACTTTTCTGTAGACCGGATTGTCCTTGTCTTTGGTACGGGCGGCTACAAGGTTGATGTAAGGCTTGTCGCCAACCTGATCAATAGGTTTGATGAATATGGCGTCCTGGGCAGGCACTCCTCCGCCGTCTACCACAAAGTTAGAGTTTACCACTGCCGCTGCTACTACTGGATCGTCAAGGGTACGCCAGGTCTGGGATGCGTCAACCTCAACGATCTTGATGTTTTTTGGATTGGATACGATGTCCTGTGGGGTAGGAGTATTACCCTTGGAAGGGTCCAGCGTGAAGACCCCAGCCGCCTCAAGTACCTTTAGTGCCCGGCCTCCGTTTGTGGCGTCGTTCATAATCACTACGGTATCGCCGTCTTTAAGTTCATCAAGGCTCTTGATCTTCTTGGAGTATACTCCAAGAAAGAAGATAACCGTGTTACCGATGGCGGTAATTTCGTATTTCTGGTTTCTGATCTCGTTCTGCAAAAATGCGTCATGCTGAAAGGAATTGAGATCAATGTCTCCGTCGGCCAGCGCCCGGTTGGGAACCGCGTAATCGCTGAAGGTAACCAGTTCAATCTTGATGTTGTCCTTCTCCAGCAGCCGGCCCGCCTCGCTCCATACAGGCCTTAGTTCCTCGCCCATGAGTCCAACCTTTACCACTGTCTGCCCGTCGCTCTGCTGTTTTGCTCCCGCGTAAGCGCCGGCGCAGGCCACGAAAGCCGCCAACAGAATGAATACGCTCTTTTTCATAACAAACTCCTTTGTACGACTCTTGCCGTACCCTCGTGATTTTATAAGCCGGAATCCTTTATAAGGAATCAACTCCGGCTAAATCGGAAACAATGTTCCCGGTTTTTACGGTAAACCTCAGCCGAGGATTTTAACGGCTCAGTTTTTCTACGGTCTCAATCGCCCGGAGGAGACGCTCCCGGTCTACGGGAAAGGGAAGGTAGTGTATTGATTCTGACGGAACAAGACTTGCGTCGATAAAATGCCACAGTTTTTCTTTGTCATCAGGATCAATACCCAGATCCCGCAGGCTGAGGGGCAGTTCCAATTCCCGGAATTTGGGGACCAGCTCGGTAAGGGAACCGTCTTCCATTAGGGCCGCCTGCACGAGCAGCCCGTAGGCCACCTTGATCCCGTGTAGCAGGTGATGGGTCTCGCTCAATACAGAAATGCCGTTGTGGAGGGCATGGGCCGCCGCAACTCGGGTGTACCTTTCCCCCAGACCGCCCACGAGACTCCCACCGATGATGACAGCGTCCACTACCTCGATAAATTCGGGGCTTAGGGTACGGGTTTTCAGGGCGGTTTTCGCGGCCTTTCCTTTTTCCAGCAGCACATCCTTCAGGGTGGCCGATACCTCGAGGCCCAGCCGAACGCTCAGAGGCAGGTTCACGCCTCCCCCGGTAAGTATCGAAGCCTCGTACCACTTAGCCAAAGTGTCGGCGATCCCCGCCTTGAGATAGTCGGCGGGGGCCTCAAGAATGATCCGGGGATCAACCAGTACCGCATCGACGGCCCGGTTAAAGATCTCGAAACCCAGAGCCTTACCCTCCAGGCTGTACCACACCGAAAGAGGAGTGGCTGCGGCGCAAGTGGCCGCTATGGTAGGAATCGCCACAAAGGGAAGATCAAGCTTTACCGACAGGGCCTTTGCCGTATCCAAGACCGAGCCACCTCCCAGCCCGATGATTACGCTTGCCCCGCCTGGTCTCAGACTGGCGGACAAAGCATCCACCAGCTCATGGCTACAGTAGCCCGTATTAAACAGCCCGCCAGTATTAAAGCGCCTGTCTCCGCCTCCAAAAAGGAAGCTTCGGGAACCCACCAGCTGGTGGACAGTCAGAGGTAAATAAGGCATGGCCCCCGCCAAAGCCCGCCTTCCATACAACAGGAAGGCCATTTCCAGGGTTTTCCCCGGGTAGAGCCGCCCCAGTTCCTCTAGGGCGCCGGAATAAGAATAGTAGTTAGCAGGACCCGGCTGAACTCTAATTGGGGCCTGGTTTGTTTTTTTCGCCATATTCTCCTCTTAATTCACGGTAAATTAAATAGCGGTAAACCGGCCTGCCCTCCACTGTATGGGAATCAGGTTGAGCTTGACGGTGATGAGGTTATACTGGTTGAGCAGAAGAAACGCTACCCTCAGAAACCACGATTTATACATGAAGCGTTCTCGATACCGGCTGTTGAAGAGACCCACCACCGCGAGACTTAGGCTCTTTGGCGCGGCACTTATACTTAATTCCGGCATAAAAGCTCCTTTGTTTATAATACCTATTGATTTAATAAGAATATATCTTATAAAAAAGAGAGTGTCAATAGGTATTAAGATTTCTTATAAAAAAAATTTTTGAGCCGCTTGAAACAACTGCCCCTTCGACAAGCTCAGGGTCTGCTTGCGGTCGCTGAACCACCGTTTTAATGGCTATTCCTTGGGCTTCGTCCGGCTATAGTAAGCTGCCAGTTTCCTCGTCGCCTCTTCAATGATTACTGGCTCCTCAAAAACCGTGATACCCGCCAATTCTAGCCGTTTACGGGGACTATGGCCAATCTTTGCGGTAAGCACTGCGGTACAATCGCGCAGGGTCTCGATCACATCGTCTAGCGCCGTAGCACCGTGATCGCCGCTTCCGCAGACTGGTGTAATCTCCCGTCGTTCCAGAAAGCTACTCGTTCCATCAGCCTCTATATCCCTGATGACGAAGTAGTGAGCGTGTCCAAAATGCTGATTCACATACACACCGTCGGCGCTCGTGAATGCAACTCGCCAAGCCATAAGCAGCCCCCCTTAATCGAATAAATTATACTAAACCTATAGTGCAACTATGGTTTATCAATGTCAAGTATCTGGACAGGGCAATTACCTTTTACGCTAATAGTAGTGGAGACGTTACTGCTGATCGTACTGTTGGGTTTCGTTGTAAACATACTCAAGGCTGATACCAGCAGCCTTGAACATTGCCTCGGAATCGTTGGCGTCGTGGTAGCGGCGCTGGCAGACGACCCGCATGATGCCACAGTTGATGATGAGCATGGCGCAGGTACGGCACGGCGTCATGCGGCAGTAGAGCGTCGCGCTAGCAATGGCAATGCCGCGCTTTGCCGCCTGGCAGATCGCGTTCTGCTCGGCGTGTACCGTCCGCACACAGTGCGTGGTAACACTACCGTCCTCGTGAAGCATCTTCTTGAACTGATGACCCACCTCGTCACAGTGCGGCAGGCCAGCTGGTGCGCCAACATAGCCCGTAACCAGAATCTGGTTGCCCTTGGCTATGACGCAGCCGGAACGCCCGCGGTCACAAGTTGCGCGCTTGGCAATGGCGTTGCACACTTCCATAAAGTATTCGTCCCAAGAGGGGCGCTTATAAACATCGCTCATCAGTCGTCTTCCTCGATCATGCCGGGGCAACCACTCAACTCAAAGGTAATGCGGTATTTAAGGTAGATTTCCTCCAGCGTCTGTTTGGGACCGGGCGCGGAGATGCGCTTGCGGAACAGCGCCGCATCGCACCGGTCAATATAAAAATCGTAGAAGGCGCGCGGCCCCGCGCCTTTGATGATGCTGTAGCTACTCTGCCCGATGTATGAACGTACTTCCTCACTACTGACGGCGGAAAGGCCGAAACGCTCCAACCATGTCCGCACACTGTTGATCTCCTCGTAGGAAAGACCGAACAAAAACTCCTCCAGCGCCCACTGAGTCTCGTCCTCAACGCTTTCCTCAACCAGAAAGTGTTGCCAGTCCTTCTTCATATCCATTGAGATGCGGATCAGTTCGCTTGTGCCGTTCATGGTACCGAACACTGGCGGCGTCGCGTCGCGGGCGATCCAGAGCGCCTGAAGCGCGGGGAAGTGGTGAACAGAACGTAGGTCTTTGCCATTGTCCCAGAGCGCGATGAGGTCTTGCGCGAGTACGAACTTGGTATCAAAGGAAAAGTCTGGGTCTTCAAGGCAGGAGAAGTATACGTCCTCCGCCATGAGTGTGCATATAATAGAAAAGAGTATGCTTCGCAGAGGTACCGAGAATGCCTGTATGTCCCCTACCAGTATTGCCAGCATGGAAAAAGACTGGAACTTGGTAACGAGAAAGCCGCGTACTGCCACGACCCGCGCCGGAATGTGCAAGAGGTGAGACGATGGCCTAAAATGTAAAAGTGAGTCCACGAGGTCTTCCTCAGTGCGTAGCGACCCGCGCAGAATCTGGGTAGAGTGTATTGACGGATACTGGCTAATCGCCTCGCCCAACTGTTGTAGACAGCGGAAGCGGTCCCGTACCACTTTGCTTTCTTCGGGATAGGCGCTATCAAGATACGTCTGAATGTCCTCAACAAGGCGCGCTTCGTCTTCTTTCAAGATTAACATAGTGTCCCTTTCCGAGTGAATGCGTCAAGAAAATTCTTTAAAAATTTTCAATTCTAATAATATAAGTAGATACACTACCGGCACCATTGCCGATGCGAACTCTAAAAGCGCTTTTTATAAAAGCTATCTCCTATATCGGAATATACCAATCGGAAATATCAATCGTAGCGGAAGCAATGTAGCGGTAGATACTAAAAATTATATAAAAAACTATAGAATAAGACTTGAATAAACTGTATTATCTTTTTAAGATAGTATAACGATAAAGAGGAGTGTATGGACATTCAACTTCAGGAATTGATCGATAGGATAAAGAAGGATGGAGTTGAGGGCGCGGCAACTGAGGCCGCTAAACTCAAGTCTCAGGCCGAAGGCGAGGCCAAGCGTATCATTGAGGCCGCGCAAAAAGAAGCGGACGCTATCGTCGCCAAAAGCAAAGCTGACGCCGAGCGTTCAGAGAAAGCCGGCGTCGCGGCGCTGGAGCAGGCGTCACGGAACCTTGTACTGGCATTCAAGGCGGAAATCACGGCGTTGCTGGAGAAGATTGTGGCAAGGGATCTCGCCGCGTCCTATACCGAGGACGCCTTGAAAGCGACGCTTCCTGAGATTTTGAAGGCTTGGGCAAACAAGGGCGGCGACACGTTGGACATCATTGTCAGCGAGGCGGACCTCAAGAAGCTCCATGACTGGTTCAATGGCCAACTCAGCGCTGAGCTGAAAAAAGGCGTTGAACTCAAATCGGACCGGAAACTGGGCGCGGGTTTCCGTATCGCCAATAAAGATGGTTCTGCTTACTATGACTTCTCCGCCGAGTCGGCTGCAGAACTGCTCTCCACCTACCTTAACCCGCGGCTGGCGGCGATCCTTAGCAGTGCTGTAAGCGTCGGCAACAAAGTTGCCGATCCTACGGAAACCTAAGCGATGGCTTATTACTATTTGGCCGCCCAGCTTCCCTACCTGGTCTATGGACAGCAGTCGCCCATGTCTTCACAGGCGTTTAGAGCGCTTTGCGTCCATGCGCTCAGTGCCAGAGACGCGGCTCTGCTTGACGGGTGTTCGCTAGACCCGGAATATGGCGCTGACCAAGAAAAAAGTTACGCGGAACCACCCTCGTCTACTTCGTCGCGTTTTATCAACGAATGGCGAGTTTGGGAGCGTACCCTGCGTCTCAATCTCGCACGGTATCGCACCCAGAAGGGGGACAATGGCGCGTCAATAGAGCCACCAGACTCTCCGGCTGACGCGGCGCTGGCGGCAAAGGCTGCTTTCGCGCTAGAATCGCCGCTGGAAGCCGAGTTGTTCATCGATCAGGCGCGGTGGAATGCTATCGAGGCCTTGCAGGGACTGGACTCGTTCAGTGTTAACACGATATATGCCTATCTTCTCAAGCTGCTCCTCATGGAACGAAGAGCTGTGTTCAAGGTTGAAGAGGGCTTCGCGGAATACAAGGGGCTTTATGACGCTATTCTGGCGTCCGCCTCAAAAGGTGTGGAGAAATAGCAAATGACCGGAACCAAAGGAAGAATTGTCGCCGTTAACGGCAATATGGTGAGCGTCCGCTTTGATAGCGCCGTCTCTATGAATGAAGTCGGTTACGTCAAAGTTGAGGATAAAAGACTCAAGGGTGAGGTTATCCGTATTCGGGGCGATATATCCCAGATGCAGGTGTTCGAGATCACCAAGGGGATTGCTATCGGAGACGAGGTTGAGTTTTCAGGGAACATGCTGGCAGTTGAACTGGGACCAGGGCTTCTGGGCCAGGTCTACGATGGGCTGCAAAACCCTCTGCCTAAACTGGCCGAAACCGCCGGATACTTTCTGGAGCGGGGGATTTATCTTGATCCCCTGTCAGCCGACCTCAAGTGGGATTTCACGCCTGTAGCAAAGGTTGGCGACCATGTGGAACGCGCCGATACGCTGGGAACCGTGCCGGAAAGTGCCTTTACTCATCGCATTATGGTGCCATTTGCCATGTATGGCTCGTATACCGTTTTGTCAATAAAAGCAGCAGGTTCATACACGATACGCGAGACCATCGCGGAACTGAGCGATGATAAGGGGAACATAATTCCCATAACAATGACGTTTCACTGGCCGGTAAAGCGCGCAATTGACTGTTACGAGGAACGGCTCAAGCCGGAAGACCCGATGTTGACGAAGCTCCGGCTCATCGACACCTTCTTCCCGGTGGCGCGTGGCGGAACCTACTGTATACCCGGACCATTCGGCGCGGGCAAGACCGTTATCCAGCACGTTACCAGCCGTAACGCGGAGGTGGACATTGTGATCGTCGCGGCCTGCGGCGAGCGTGCTGGCGAGGTTGTAGAAACCCTCAAAGAGTTTCCAGAACTTATCGATCCCAGAACAGGCCGTTCCCTTATGGAGCGCACCGTGATCATCTGTAACACATCATCAATGCCTGTCGCGGCGCGTGAAGCGTCAGTGTACACGGCGGTAACGCTTGCCGAATACTATCGGCAGATGGGCTTGCACATTCTGTTGCTGGCCGACTCAACAAGTCGCTGGGCGCAGGCCATGCGTGAAATGTCAGGACGCCTGGAAGAAATTCCTGGGGAGGAGGCTTTCCCCGCCTACCTCGAATCAACCATTGCCAGCTTTTACGAGCGGGCAGGTTTGGTGCGGCTCAAGGACGGGGCGCTGGGGTCAGTTACCATCGGTGGCACAGTCAGTCCTGCTGGCGGTAACTTCGAGGAGCCGGTAACGCAGGCCACGCTGAAAGTCGTGGGCGCGTTTCATGGACTGTCGCGTGAGCGTTCCGACGCCCGCAAGTATCCGGCCATTCACCCTCTAGATTCGTGGTCAAAGTACAAAAGCACGATTGACCCAAAGCGTGTACAGTACGCTTACAGTTTTATCCGTCGCGGAAGCGAGATCGAGCAGATGATGAAAGTCGTGGGCGAGGAAGGAACGAGCCTTGACGACTACATCGTGTACCTCAAGGGCGATTTCCTTGACGCAGTGTATATGCAGCAGGATTCGTTTAATTCGGTTGACTCCTCGGTCAGTCCTGAACGGCAGAATCACACCTTCCTTGTCATTCTGCAAATTCTGGGGACAAAGCTTACTTTCACAGAGAAAGCTGAGGCACGTACCTGGTTTAACCATCTGCGGCAGAAATTCCTGGATTACAATGGCACGGCCTGGAAGGATAAGGAGTTTAGGGCTATTGAAAAAGACCTCACAGACGCGGTGGCCGATCGTTCCCTGGGCCTGGATCAGGCAGTAAAAAAACTTTTGGCATAGGGTGGTATAGATGAAAAAGGTATATAGCAAGATAGAGTCCATCACCGGTAGCGTTATTACGGTGAAAGCTGAGGGCATCCGCTACGGTGACCTCGCGGAAGTTGACACCGCTTTCGGTACGTCCCTTGCCGAGGTAAACCGGCTGGAAAACAACATCGTTTCCTTGCAAGTGTTTGCGGGTGGGCGTGGTATCTCTACCGGCGACACGGTACGCTTCCTCGGACACCCCATGCAGGTCTCGTTCTCCGATAATCTCATGGGGCGCGTGTTCTCTGGTTCAGGCGCTCCACGCGACAAGGGTCCAGCGCTCCACGAGAATCTGATCCCTATCGGCGGGCCGTCGGTGAATCCTGCACAGCGCATCATCCCGCGCCGTATGATCCGTACTGGTATCCCCATGATCGACGTGTTTAACACGTTGGTCGTTTCCCAGAAACTGCCAATCTTCTCGGTGTCTGGCGAGCCGTACAACGAACTCTTGGCGCGTATCGCAATGCAGGCTGAGGTTGATGTTATCATTTTAGGCGGCATGGGTCTAAAGTACGACGACTATCTATTCTTCAAGGATACGCTGGAGGAAGGCGGTGCGCTTTCCCGAACCGTGATGTTTGTGCATACGGCGAGCGACCCCACTGTCGAGTGCCTCATGATCCCTGATATGTCGCTGGCGGTCGCCGAGCAGTTCGCCTTGCAGGGTAAGGATGTGCTTGTCCTTTTGACTGACATGACGAACTTCGCCGACGCTATGAAAGAAATTTCCATTATACAGGAACAGGTTCCGTCAAACCGCGGTTATCCCGGCGACCTTTACAGTCAGCTTGCGTCCCGTTACGAAAAAGCGGTTGACTTCGATACCGCTGGTTCTATCACCGTTCTCGGCGTAACCACGATGCCTGGTGACGACGTAACCCACCCGGTGCCAGATAACACGGGTTATATCACCGAAGGTCAATACTACTTGAAGAATGGGCGCATTGAGCCGTTTGGTTCGTTGTCACGCTTAAAACAGCAGGTAAACAACAAGACCCGCAACGACCACCGTGCTCTCATGGACGGCATGATTCGGCTCTACGCTGCGTACAAAGATACGCTTGAAAAAAAAGCCATGGGCTTTATGATGACCAACTGGGACGAGAAGCTCCTTAAATACGGCGAACATTTTGAAAGCAAGATGATGGAACTTTCGGTTAATATCCCTCTGGAACACGCCCTGGACCAGGGTTGGGAAATCCTCGCCGACTGCTTCTCGCCAGAAGAAACCGGCCTACGGACAGAACTGATCAGCCAGTTCTGGCCCAAGAAAAGCTGAGGTCGCCATGACAAAAATCAAGCTGACGAAGAATGAGCTTAAAAAGCAGAAAGATTCGCTGAAAATGTTTCAGCGTTACTTGCCTACGCTCATGCTCAAGAAACAACAGCTTCAGGCGGAGATCAGAACCACAGAGTTGCATATCAAAGAACTGCTCGACGAAAAAGAGCAGATTGATGAAACCTTTAAGGCATGGATCGCGGTCTACGGCGAAAAGGGTTTTTTCACCTCCGATATACTCCGAATCACCAGTCTGCGGACTTCTGAGGGAAACATCGCGGGCGTGATAATCCCTATCTTTCATGGCGCTGACTTTGAAATCACACCTTACGACCTTGTCCGTACTCCTCTCTGGCTTGACGCGGCTGTGGAGCGCATGAAACAGGTACTCTTGCTTGACCTTGAGGCGCAGACCCTTGAGGAACAGCGCAAGCGGCTGGAGCATGAGCTGAGGGTAACGACTCAGCGAGTCAATCTTTTTGAGAAGATCAAGATTCCCGAAACTACAGGGAATATCAAGAAAATTCAGGTATACCTCGGTGATCAGCAGACTGCGGCAGTGGTTCGCGGCAAGATCGCCAAGCGTGGTATGCAGAGGGCTGCCCAATGATAGTACCAATGAAGAAAATCTCCATCGTGGTTATGGATAAGACCCGCGACGCATCGCTTGCCAAACTCCGTGACTTGGGCTTGTTGCACATTGAGTCGCGTCCTGTTACCAGCGATGGTCTTTCAAAGCATCTCGACCGCAAGGCAAAGGCGGAAACGGCGCTTGGAATTCTGCGGTCTTATAAGGTCGAGAAAACTGATTCAAAAGTGTCTGTCTCAGACCTCGTTACCGAGGTCTTGGGCATGGATAGCGAAAAGAAGACGCTTCAAGAACAGTTCACGTCGCTTGGCAAGGAAGAGAGTCGTGTTGAGAAGTGGGGGGATTTCAACCCCGCCGACCTGAAAGAGCTGACGAAGCAGGGTCTCACGCTTATTCCCTATGAATTGTCCTACAGGGCGTATGAGTCGCTGGACAAAGAACAGCGTTTTATTATCCTGTCTCGGGAAAAGCTTAAGGTATACGGGGTGGCGCTGGATCACGAGATTGGCGGTGAGACGCCGTTTGCCCTGCCAGAAAAATCTCTGTCCGAAATGCGCAAGGCCATAAAGAACATTCAGACCAAACTTGCGGACATTGAGAAACGCTTTGCGATGCTTACCACTCATAAAAAAAGTATTGAGGATGAGCTAAAGACGCTGGCGCAAAACATTGAGTTCGAGACCGCGAAGGCAAGTATGGACAGCCTCAGTGTTAGCACAGGCGCAATACCCTCTGATACAGGCATTTCGTGGCTCACCGGCTTTGCGCCGAAGGACGACGTTGGCATACTGAAACGCGCCGCCGCCGAAAATGGCTGGGCATTGGCAATAGCCGACCCGTCCGAAGAAGACGCGGTACCGACTCTGCTCAAGAACAACAAACTCGCCAGCCTCATCTACCCGCTCACCGACTTCCTGGAAGTAGTGCCAGGCTACCGTGAAATAGACATATCTGGCTGGTTCCTGCTGTTCTTCTGTATATTTTTCGGCATGATCTTTGGGGATGCAGGCTACGGCGTGATACTTGGTATCATCGCCCTCGTCGGTATTGCCAAGACTTCGGCCAAAGGCACCCCTGTTATGCTCAAAATGCTGGGGTTGCTCGCCCTGTCCAACATCGCGTGGGGCGTTATCACCTGTACATGGTTCGGCGTTGATACGGCGAAGCTGCCGGAAGTCCTGCGAAGCATCTCGTTACCGGTGCTTTCCAGTGCGGAAGCGGCAAAAGGTGAGGCGCAAAAGGCTATTATCGATCAAAATCTGCAAATCTTCTGCTTCTCGCTGGCGCTCCTGCAACTCGGCATTGCTCACATCAAAGGCTTCTTTCGCAATATCAAGTCCTTAAAGCTGTTCGCTGAACTAGGCTCCCTTGCTATGCTCATCGGAATGTTCAACCTCGTGTTATTCCTCGTGGTTAGTAATAGCTACCGGCAGATACCCCTCCTGCCAGAGTCGCTGTACCTCTTAGGTGGCGGCTTCTTCCTTACTTTTGTGTTCGCTGCTTATGAGGGCAATCTGGGGCAATCCATCTTGTATAGTTTTAAGAATATCATCTCGGTGGTGCTGGGCATTACCAACGTGTTCTCGGACATCATGTCCTACATCCGCCTCTGGGCAGTAGGGCTTGCTGGTGCGTCGATTTCATTGACCGTGAATACTATGGCAGGACCCCTATTAGGGAACTTTTTGATCTTTTTGGGCATCATTCTTTTAGTCTTTGGGCATGGCTTGAATGTCATACTCAATGTGTTGTCGGTGCTTGTTCACGGTGTGCGTTTGAATACTCTGGAGTTCTCCGGGCATTTAGGGCTTACCTGGTCGGGCTTTATGTATAAACCGTTTGGTAAAGCGGTCAAAATTTAATGCAATGAGTTTCGGTAAAGCGAAGTCTTTACCATACTTTAAACTTGCAGAATAGAGAGGAGTTTAACATGTTAGGATTATTAGGCGCGGGTCTTGTAATGGGTATTTCGGCGTTAGGTTCAGCAATCGGTATCGGTATTGCCGGGCAAGCGGCAATAGGTGCGTGGAAGCGGTGTTACATTGCCAACAAACCCGCGCCCATGACGCTGGTTACCTTTGCCGGTGCGCCCTTAACCCAGACGTTTTACGGGTTCATTCTCATGGGTCAGATAAAAGCTGCGGCAATTGCGAACCCCGACCTTGGCTGGTTGCACTTAGGCTTTGGTATCGGCTCAGGCCTGGCAATGGCGTTCTCGGCAATCGCCCAGGGGCAGGTGGGCGCGGCAGGTTCTGACGCCCAGGGCGAGACTGGTAAGGGCTTCGCTCAGTACATCTCGGTCGTCGGCATCTGCGAAACTGTCGCTCTCTTTGCGATGGTACTCTCGATGGTCAGCCTCGCGTAGCGAACCGTGCGGCTTTCCCGAACCATAACAATAGGCGGCAGAGCAAACGTCTCTGCCGTTTCTATCGGTGGCGATCTGCCCATCGTTATACAAACGATGTGGAAAAATCGCCTTTGTTTTACTGACCTTGAAGGCGCATCCGGCGAGGCCATTGTTAGTCGTATAGCCGCGCTACAAGATATGGGGTGCGGCTTATTGCGTTTTGCCGTGCCGGACATAGACGCCGCTGAAGTCCTGGGAACGCTGGCGGGTATGGTCTCCATGCCGCTGGTAGCGGATATACATTTCGACTACAAAATCGCGCTTCGCTGTCTTGACTTCCCAATAGCTAAAATCCGCCTAAACCCCGGCAACATCGGCGGCAAGGACAAAACTGCCCAAGTGCTGGAAAAAGCCGTTGCCACGGGTGTCCCCATCCGTATTGGCCTGAATGCCGGAAGTCTGCCGCAAGACCTCCGCGCCCAAGTTGACGAAAAGCGTCTCGACCGTGTGGAAGCGCTGGTACAGGCAGCGGAACGTGAACTTGCCATCTTCCGCGACTCCGCCTTTGACAAGGTCGTCGTCTCAATGAAAGCCTCATCGGTGTCAGACACCATTGCCGCAAACCGTCTCCTTGCTGACCGTACCGACGCACCGCTCCACATCGGCGTTACCGAAGCCGGCCCCCTCATTGCGGGTGTGGTACGGAACACGGTTGCCCTGCACACCCTGCTTTCCACCGGTATCGGCGACACGATTCGTGTTTCGCTCTCTGACACGATGGAGAACGAAGTCATTGCCGGCAGAGAAATCCTCGCCACGCTATCCTCCAACCGTGTTCCTCGCAGTGGCGTAACCATCATCTCATGTCCCCGCTGTGGCAGAAACAGCTTCGATACGCATGCCTTCATTGAGCGATGGAAGACCGCGCTATACGCACTGGACAAGCCGCTGACCATCGCGGTGATGGGTTGCGTGGTGAACGGCCCCGTCGAGGCGCGCTCAGCAGACCTCGGCATCACAGGCGTTGGCGGCAAGGTAATGCTGTTCCAGCGCGGAGAGCTGCTACGCACGATAGACGCGAAGGACGCGGACGAGGCGTGGCGGGAAATGCTGGAACAAGCTGGCGCAAAAAGGGAGTTAGGCAAAATGCCAGCCCCAATTTTTTGAAGAAATGGGCAATAAGTTTATGGTATTATAAACCGTTGGAAGCAAAAGTCCAATAAGAAAGTGCTGTCAAGGGGTTTGGAGAAATTCATCTTAAAAATTTAAGGTTTCTTTCACCCCTCCAAATGAGGTAGTAGCTTTAGCCTATGCCAATAACTCTATCACTCATCTTTCGCATTGTCAAGGTTTCTTTTATCCTTTGTGAAAGAGAATCGATAGATTCACTGGTATAGGTCAAAGCGAATCCTGCACCGGTGGCGTAGTTCCTGGGCCTATCATCTTGCTGGCCCAGGATGAAGAGAGCGGCAGCTTGCCGTG
>JAISAE010000052.1 GCA_031266875.1 Treponema sp. | reverse complement strand
TTATTGTAGTACGCATTGCCGCGGCTGTAATACGCGAAGGTGTAATTAGGGTCAAGCCGTATCACCTGGGTATAGTCCGCTATGGCGCGGTCATAGTCCTCTTTATTGTAGTACGCATTACCGCGGCTGTAATATGCTAAGGCATAATTGGGGTCAAGCCGTATCACCTGGGTATAGTCCGCTATGGCGCGGTCATAGTCCTCTTTATTGTAGTACGCATTGCCGCGGCTGTTATATGCTAAGGCATAATTGGGGTCAAGCCGGATCGCCTGAGTATAGTCCGCTATGGCGCGGTCATAGTCCCCTTTATTGTGGTACGCAACGCCACGGTTGTAATATGCTAAGGCATAATTGGGGTCAAGCCGGATCGCCTGAGTATAGTCCACGATTGCTGATTCGTATTCGCCCTGGCTGGCAAGGGCGATGCCCCGGTCAAGGAAGGCCCCGGCGGTTTTCGGCGCGGACGTTCCACTTTCTCCATAAGAATCGGCTTTGGCGGCGGGCTTCCGGGCGGCCAGGGCCGTAACCAGCCGCTGCGTCTCCGCGTCCCCCCGCACATCAAGGCGGGTTACGCTGTCGCGGGTGGCTTTTTCCACATGGATGGCGCTGGCCCGGTAGCGGTAGGGACCGCCCAGTTCCGTAAGCTGGCCGGTAATCACCAGGTCCGCCCCCAGGAATTTGCCGATTGACCGGGCGCTTTCATCGCTCACGTTGCCAGACATCTGCAAGTTCAGTTCCTTGTACACGTATTCCAAGCTCTGCCGGTCGGCTACTTCCATGCCCCGGTCAACCAGCGCCCCGGTCAATTCTTCCATGATATAATCCGAAAGGCCAACGCTGGGCGATTCCCACGTTACGATTGCCACCCGGCTTCCGGCGGGCAGGTCAGCCGCTATTTTCTCCGCCGACTGCTCAATGGCTTCAGCAAGGCTTACGCCGCTCCCGCTCCCGGTTGTGGCGCAGGACAAGAATACCGTCAATACACTTGCTACCAGAGCTTGCACACATGCCAAAACCGCCTTTTTCATGTTATATCTCCCTATGGTATCAGCGCCGAAGCCATCAGTACCCGGTTCGGTTCCCGGTTTCCCGCCTGCCACATGGGGACAGGCGTCAAACACAGGAACCACAGATGTACGCGGATAAGACGGATGAACACAGATTAAAGAGGATTTCACGGTAAACAATCCGCGTTCATCGGTCCAATCAGTGTCATCGTAGTTAACATCTCTTCCGCCTCCTCTTATGGAATAATCGCCGAAGCTACCGGCCCCCATTGCCCAGCCTCGCCCTTCTGGTTCTCGTAGCGGCAGCACACGTAGACCGTCTTGCCCGCGTCTTCCGCGTCAAAGATGAGCTTCTCCTTCCCCCGCCGCGTAAACCGGTAGTGCTGGAGACTCTTTCCGTCTGCGGGAACCTTCATCAGGTAGTGCTTATCCGACGCGGCCTGTTCCAGCGTGGCTCCGCCGGGGGGCATGATGCCCACGTAGACCGCGTAGCCGTAGTCGCTTTCGGGATCAAGTTCCAGAGTCCCAGCCAGCGGTCCCAGATGGAGTGTCATCGCGTGAGGACCTCCGGTGTAGCTCAAGGACGCCGAAGGCACGCCGTCAGGGGCGGGCGACGGTGACGGGCGCGTATCCTTCTGCCTAAAGCCCAGTGCCGCCCAGTCCCCTTCGCTAAGGGGCGGGACCTTGAAGTACCGGTCCCGGAAGAACCGCATCTTCGCAGTCAGTGCCTTAAATGCCTCTTGGCACTCCACAGTGATAACGTGGGTCCGCTCCGCGTCGTTCTGGGCCTTCTGTAAAAGGGCCTGCGCCGTCGAACAAAGGGTTCCCAGTTCCGTAAACTCCGCCTCCGGCACTCCCCAGGCGGTCCGCCTGACCTCTGTCAGGTACAGAATCCAGCTCAGACACATTGCCAGAATCCCCGTCCGGGGTCCCGGCAGCCAATCAGTGTTTTTTACCATAGCGTTCTCCTCTATGTGTTGAAACGAATGTTTCATCCGTTGTAACGAATGACCTAAAAGTTGAAATTTCTAGGTCATCCGTTGAAACGGCTGACCCAAAATTTGAAAATCCCAACTCAGGATTTGAAAATCCTGACTCACAATTTGAAAATCCCAACCCAAAATTTGAAAATCCCAACTCACAATTTGAAAATCCCGACTCAGGATTTGAAAATCCTGACCCAAAATTTGAAAATCCCAGCTCAGGATTTGAAAATCCCAACTCAGAAGTTTTAACGAATGACCCAAAAGGTGCGGCGGATGACCTGCCCGGTACGCCGAATGAGTAGATGTGATACGGTTTTGAGGGAGTGGGATAAACCCGCGCTTGGTCTGTATAAAGCGGGGAATCGGGCGTCAGGTACTTGACACGCCGTCTTCTACCTAGAGTATATTTCGGGTGCAGGGTGCAGGGTGCAGGTGGGCGTAATCTGATTTATGCTTGCCGTGGTTAAACGCATAGAAATATGTATAGCGATTCCTAAAACGCCTGTCAAGAATCTTACCGCTTTTTTAGAAAAATTTATTTCTTGTTTTGAAACGCGGGGCAATGGTGGTCTGTGGCACGGAACACCTCATACGAGGGCGGGTTTAGGCTCTTGATTCCAAACATCAGGCAGGCGCGGGGCAAGGCTGATTCCCAATGGAACTGTGGCTCACAATAGTGCCGATCATTAGTTGATTGCCGATTGAGTTGACCTTACTCCGAGTGGAGTTCAATCTACGATGCTATACGACTGGATAAGAATGTTATCCGGTCGTATAGGGCGCTATACGACCGGATAAGACCGCTGCGTTCTGTGGGTCAAGTTTAACGCAAGCGGCGGGGTCTTTACTAAAACACGATCTGCTTGTTCTGCTTGGCAGACTCGTAGATGGCTTCGAGGATGCGGGTTACAACGATGGCTTGTTCCGGCAGAACCACGAGCTTACCCTTGCCCTGAATGGCGTTGAGGAAGGTGTACTGTTCAAGGACTTCGGGGGAATCGTCGGAACCTTCAAAAAAGGCGACGCCGCCTTTCCTGAGATCAGGCTTGGTGATGTACTGGCGGTTATGCTTCACGCCGTTAATGGTGAGGCCATTGTACATATCAGCGCCAGCTTTAGTTCCACAAAGCACGGTACTGGCTTCAAGCACATCAAGGGTGTTGAGCGCCCAAGTTGCCTCAAGGGTGATAGTCGCGCCATTTTCCATGATGATGAAACCAAAGGCGCTGTCTTCCACAGTGAACTCTTCGGGGTTCCACGGACCAAAGGTATTGGCAGACTCAACTTCGTTGTTAAGTTTATGATACACCGTGCCAACCACGGACTTAGGCTTGTAGTTGTCCATAGTCCAGAGGGTGAGGTCAAGTGCGTGGGTTCCGATGTCGATGAGCGGGCCGCCGCCCTGCTCGTACTCGTTGAGGAAAACGCCCCATGTGGGAACAGCGCGACGGCGTATGGCCTTGGCCTTGGCATAGTATATCTCGCCCAGCTCACCGGCATCACACTCACGCTTGAGGTACTGGCTGTCGCTGCGATACCGGCTTTGATAACCGATGGTAAGCAGTTTGCCGCTTGTTTTGGAGGCCTCCAACATTCTCTCGGCTTCGGCATAATTGATCGCCATAGGCTTTTCGCAAAGCACGTGTTTACCTGCGTTCAGGGCCGCGACCGTGATGTCGCTGTGAGAACGGTTAGGCGTACAAACATACACCGCGTCCAGCTTCTCTTTGATCAATTCTTTGTAATCAGTGAAGACTTTGGCATCGTCAGCGCCGTATTCTTTGGCGGATTTTTCGGCGCGCTCTTTTACGATATCGCAAAACGCGACTATGTCGGCAAGTCCTGCTTTTTTAATCGAGGGCAGGTGTTTCTGGTTAGCGATACCGCCGCAGCCCACGATTCCAACTTTCAGTTTAGCCATTTTTAATAGCTCCTTTGCTTTAAAGATAAACTAATCATATTAAATGGCCGCGCTTTTGTATAGATCGCTGGATATGTGCTGGCCTATGGTATACTTTCTCTATGAATAACACTATCCATGCCGTGCTTGAGCGGAATTTCAATTCCCCGATCCGTGATGTGCTCTGGGGGCATATATACCTCAGCTCAGGGCTTGAGGCGCTGAGTTCATCGGCAGACTTCATGCGTCTGCACCGGATTCTCCAGCTTGGACCGACTCATATCGTATATCCTGGCGCAACCCATACCCGCGCTGCTCATTCCATCGGTGTCTATCATCTTGCGCGGAGGCTGCTTATACACCTTGCTGGACGCGGCGCTGACTCATGGTTGAGTGCTGAAGGAGCGCGTTCCTTTCTCTGCGCGGCCTTACTTCACGACTTGGGACACTTTCCCTATACCCATTCCCTCAAAGAACTGCCCCTTGTCTCCCATGAGGAACTTACCGGTAAGTTCATTCTCACCGAGCCGATGAAAAGTCTGGTTGGGGATACCGGCGCTGACCCGTACATGAGCGCGGCCATCATTGATACCAGCTTACCCACGTCTGGCAATCAGGAGCTCCGTTTTTACCGGAAGCTGCTTTCCGGGGCGCTGGACCCGGATAAACTTGATTATCTGAACCGCGACGCCCGTTACTGTGGGGTGCCTTATGGAGCGCAGGATGTTGATTTCATCCTTTCGCGTCTGTGGCCTGATCCAGAACAAGGTCTGCTCATTGATGCGCGTGCGATTCCGAGTGTAGAATCCGTTCTGTTTTCGAAATATCTTATGTACCGTGCGGTCTACTGGCATCCGGCAGTGCGTTCCGCTACGGCCATGATCAAGAAGACGCTTGCTAGCGCACTCAAAAACCAGCGCATAGCGAGGGAAGAGCTTTATAACTTGGATGATCAGGGACTGTTTACTCTGCTTGCCGAGCGTGCGCAAAGCTGCGGCGCGGCGCACGGCGATCCGCTATTCTCGCTGGGGGCCAAAGTGCGGGATGGACGCCTCTATGCTGTTGCCGCTGAATTTCTGTATAACGAAGAACAGCATCAGGGGCTTGCTGATATCGACAAACGTTACCATGTTGAGCAAGAACTGGCGGCGCGGCTGTGTATTCGTCCCGATGAACTTATCATTGATGTGCCAGAACCGATTAGCTTTGAAACTGGCCTTGCTATACACGAAGACAAGGGGCATATCAGCACTGGCGTTTTCACTGCCGAAACCATTGACGCATTCAGAAAAGAGTTGCGTGTTGTTCGCGTGTTTGTGGACCCGGCTCACGAAAAAGCCCTGGGTTCAATGCCAGAAGACATATTTAATGTGTTACAGGGAGTGCTTCCCGAAGCGAGGAGTGATTCCCTTTCCAAGTGATTCTCGCTATATTTTTGATAAATCTTTCTAAACTAGAGGAATAGAATGCCTACTTATGAATACGAGTGCAAAATGTGTGGTCATACCTTTGATGTCTTTCAGAGCATGAGCGACGCGCCTTTGAAAACCTGCCCAGAGTGCGGAAAAGAATTGCGCCGCCTCATCAATGGTGGAAGCGGTATCATCTTTAAGGGTTCCGGTTTCTATGTTACCGATAAGAGTGGCAAAAACGCGAGTGAACCTACGAAACCAAAACAGGCTGTTGATAAACCGGTAGCCTCTGAAAGCAGCGTTCCTAGTGTTGCTAAGAGCGATACGGCTGAAAAAGTTGCGGGCTAAATACTGGTGAGCTTGTTTCACAAAGCATCCAAACAAAAGCCAAAGTTTTATTGTGATAATTGTGGAACCGAGGTTGAGCAGAACACGACTGAGTGTCCCAAATGCGGCAGAAGCTTTACCTCGGTTCGCTGTCCAGTCTGTAATTTTGTGGGTAAGGTCAGCCTCTTTGACACCGGCTGTCCTTCCTGCGGCTATTCCGCGCCAAAAACATCAGCGCAACCCAGACCTATGGAGCATACACCGAATAGCTCCCAGTCCACAGACGCTCTGCCCCTGTGGGTCTACCTTGTCAGCGGCGCGGCTTTCGTGGGGGCGCTGGTGTTTTTGCTATACATGATCGTGCGGTAAATCAGCGATAGCGGCGCTTAAATGCCTTGACCCGCGCTGAGGCAACCACGCTGAGGGGGGATTTATCTCCCCGCGCAAGGTATTGATAGCCCAAGCCAGCAATCATTGCCCCGTTATCCCCGCAGAGATTCAGGGGTGGAAAGACACAGCGGAGTTCCCCACGCTCGGCAAGGCGGGAACGCAGGTACGAGTTGGCGGCCACTCCGCCACCCGCGACTATGCTGGTCAGGCCCGTGTCTTCAACAGCCCGGAAAAGGGCGCGCAGCAGGATTTCCACAGCGGTCTTCTGAAACGAGGCGGCGATGTTCACGGTCTCGGTGTCAGACGCCGTATTGTCTCCTTTCCGGCGAAACTGTTCCAGTTGGTTTATGACAGCGGTCTTCAATCCCGAATATGACACATCGTAGCGATGTTGGCCCTTGTGCAGACTGGGCAGGGGAAAGTCAAAAGCAGAGTCGTCGCCATTTTTGGCCAATTTATCAATGACCGCCCCACCCGGATAGCCAAACCCGTAGTGCTTTGACACCTTATCAAAGGCTTCGCCCACTGCGTCATCAATGGTGGTTCCCAATACGGTAACCATATCAAAAGCATCAACGCGGCAGATAATGCTGTGACCGCCGGAAACAAGCAGGCCAAGAAAGGGGTAGCTTACCTCTGCGTCCGTTAGCCGCGAGGCGTAGAGGTGGGCAAGCATGTGGTCAATGGCGATGAAGGGTATCTGTCGCGCCCACGCAAAGGCTTTGGCGAAATTGAGGCCTACGAGCAGGGAACCGAGCAGCCCTGGCTGGGCTGTTGCGGCAACGCCTTCAATATCAGCCGGACCTAGATGTGCTGTGTTTAGGGCTTCTTCCACAACCGAGTATATCCATTCAGTGTGCATACGGCTCGCTATTTCAGGAACCACACCGTTGTAACGCGCATGAAACGGAATCTGGGTTGCCACTACATTGGACAAGATCCGCTTACCGTCCTCAACTATTGCGGCAGCACATTCGTCGCAGGACGATTCAATACCAAGAATGTTCATAGAATTGACTCACGGTATAACGTGCATGTTTGACATTGTTGACAGGACATAGCCATCCGCGATGATGCCCGGGTAAAGTTCGCCTAAAGTCGCGGCAAGTTCCGGGGACCATGTATGACCGATCATCACGGCCTTACCTTGCAGGTTTGCCTTTCGCAGACCTTCCTTTGCATACTCAATCATGGACGCTTTGTCCTGAACGTTGTCCAGAAACACGTCGCGCTCACCAATAGGCATACTGATCCTCTGTGCGACTCTAGGAACAACCGTGTCGGCGGTGGTTCTTGAGTCAAGAAAAAAGATGCCTCGCTCACGGCAAATTGTTAGAATCGTTTCCATAGCTTCCTCATTCATGGTTATCTTCGAGCCTTGATGGTTATTCATGCCCGCCACCGGCCCGATTTCATCAAGGTTATGCTCCACAATCTCGCGGATTTCAGCGACGCTCATACCCGCATACACTGCGCCCGGCCCAGGATCTTCACCGCCGATTGCCTCCATTGGCTGATGCAAAAATACCTCTTTACCCGCCGCTCGTATACGCCGTGCCGCTTCGGTAGACTCAGGAAGTCCGGGAAGTACCGCAATGGTAAGCGGTCCAGGAAATTGTAGAAATGGCTCCAGCTCATACAGGTTGTTCCCCGCATCGTCTATGACAAACACGATGGTTCCTCGGTAAGGTGCGGATATCAGAGGCGCGTCGCCAGTGCCAGAGACACTACTAGTGCCAGCGACACCGCCAGACACGCCGCCGGTGCCAGCGACACCGGCGATGCCAGACACGCCGCCAGTGCCAGACACGCCACCAGCGATACCGCCAGTGTCAGCGACGCCGCCAGCACCAGACACGCCACCGGTGCCAGACACACCGCCGGTGCCAGCGCCAGAGACGCCGCCAATGCCAGCGACACCACCGGTGCCAGACACGCCGCCGGTGTCAGCGATACCGCCGATGCCAGACATGCCACTAGTGCCAGACACACCGCCGGTGCCAGCGCCAGAGACGCCGCCAATGCCAGCGACACCACCGGTGCCAGACACGCCACCAGTGCCAGCGATACCGCCGGTGCCAGAGACACCGCCAGTGCCAGACACGCCGCCAGCGACACCGCCAGCGCCAGCGACACCGCCGGTGCCAGACACACCGCCGACGCCAGACACACTGCCAGTGCCAGCGATACCACTGGTGCCAGACACGCCGCCGACGCCAGACACACTGCCAGTGCCAGCGATACCACTGGTGCCAGACACGCCGCTGGTGCCAGCGACACCGCCGATGCCAGACACACCACCGGTGCCAGACACGCCACCAGTGCCAGCGATACCGCCGGTGCCAGAGACACCGCCAGTGCCAGTGCCAGTGCCAGTGCCAGTGCCAGTGCCAGAGACGCCGCCAGCGCCAGAGACGCCGCCAATGCCAGCGACACCACCGGTGCCAGCGATACCGCCAGTGTCAGAGACGCCGCCAGCGCCAGAGACGCCGCCAATGCCAGCGACACCACCGGTGCCAGCGACACCACCGGTGCCAGCGACACCACCAGCGCCAGACACACCGCCGGTGCCAGAGACGCCACCGGTGCCAGACACACCGCCGGTGCCAGCGACCCCACCAGTGCCAGATACACCGCCAGCGCCAGATACACCGCCGGTGCCAGACACACCGCCAATGCCAGCGACAGCCGCTTGGCTGGTCAGTGAACGGACAAAGCCAACAAACAGTACCACCAGAATTGCCAGCGCGATAAACAACGCCGTCAGTAGTACGGCAAAGATTCGTCCTTCTTGTTTAAACCTACCTCCCGCCGTTTCACGGGAGTAACGAACCGGAGCTTTCTGAGACGATGTTCGCTGCTTGAGTGTATCTTCAGGCTTTTCCACCAGCTTCACGATACCTGTCTATGATACCACCAGTCAACAATGCTCCATAGCACAATAGGTCAAGACCAGCTTGCAAAGACCAGGGCCGGCAAACCAGAACCCCGAACCACCTGCCAGCAAACAAAGCATAAACAGGCCGTTATGCGACGTACCGCCTCGTACACCATTCTTTTGTAATTTGAAAATTATTTTATTATCTGTTTATGTTATTGAGTATGCCTCTAATGGATCAGTGAGAATTTCAACGTTGTTATTAACAATCGCTAAGGTATGTTCCCAATGAGAAGAAGCTTTTCCATCCGTGGTAACAACAGTCCAATGATCTTCCAATATTTTTACATCGCCAATGCCTAATGTTATCATAGGCTCAATCGCAAAGACCATTCCATTCGTTATCTTTGGGTTTGGGCCATGTGGATAATTTGGTATGTGTGGATCCTCGTGAACTGAAAGCCCTACTCCATGCCCGCCCCATTCTTTTACTATACCATAACCATGCTTTTTTGCGTGGCTTTCCACAGCCAGTGCTATCTGTAGTAAACGTCCACCAGCTTTTATCGCGCCAATGCCTTTATATAAACATTCTATAGTCGCTCTATTCAGATCACGTACTTCCTTACTCACATTTCCAATCTCAATACTAACCGCCTGATCGCTTACAAAACCACCAGCGTCTATACAACAATCAAGCTCGACCAAATCGCCATCGCATATCCGCCGCTTTGATGGAATACCGTGGATTACTTCGTCATTGATTGAAATACATATCGACGCCGGAAAGGGATTATTCCTCGGCCCATAGCCTAACAAAATAGGTTTGCCACCAGATTTTTTAATCCAATTATGTACCCAATGATCAATTTCAATGGTTTCAATACCAGCTTTCACCAAAGGAATCAATTCCCGGTACATTGCTGAAAGCATTTTACAGGATTGCCGGATACCTTCAATTTGTTTTTCATTTTTTAGATGTATCATATCTTTGATAACGCTCCCTTCATAACCAATTCCATAGCTGAAATCAATCAGCCTATCTTTACCATACCTGTTATGCGGCATGGCGCATAATTCCTTATATAAGTTTCGCCGTGTTGTCGCTTACGAGGGCGCGTCAGGGATGCCCAGCAGCACCGCATGGGTAAGCGTCTCGGCGTTGAAGGTAGCCGCGACAGTTAGGAATTCCGACTCGGAAATGGAAAAAGGGTCTCTGCTCATAATACGTTCTCCTTTACGCGACTGTATAGCCGCGCACATTCATTGAATAAGGCAGCGTGAAATGGTGAGTCTCACACTGCTTGTCATGATACCCTTTCTTTCTATCTTTGTAAAGAAAGTTTTTGCTTTCAGGAAAAGAACTTTTACTTTCCGGCTCGGTCGACCGATCCAGCCTATAGTGGTCAACCGCTCCAAGCTAGATCGGTCGCCTGATCTAAGCTAGATCGGTCAACCGCTCCAAGCTAGATCGGTCGCCTGATCCAAGCTAGATCGGTCAACCACTATAGGCTGGAGTGGTCGACCACTATAAGCTGGAGCGGTCAACCACTATAGGCTGGAGTGGTCGACCACTATAAGCTGGAGCGGTCAACCACTATAGGCTGGAGTGGTCAACCACTATAGGCTGGAGTGGTCGACCACTCTAAGCTGGAGTGGTCAACCACTATAGGCTGGAGTGGTCGACCACTCTAATTAAAGAGCGTGTGAGCTGGTTTTATCGTATATAACAAAACACCGCGATTCTTGCGACGCCTGATAGTAAAAAGGTTCCGCTTTGTGCTAGTATCTACCTATGCTTATTGTAAAAATACTTTTGGGTATACTTGGTCTTGGAATCGTGGTGTTTGTACACGAACTAGGCCACTTTCTCGCGGCGCGGCTTGTTGGTATCCATGTCGAAGCCTTCTCAATCGGTTGGGGTAATCCTATCCTCAAGAAAAAAATCGGTGATGTTGAATACCGTATTGGTATGTTCCCCCTGGGAGGGTACTGCAAGATGAAGGGGGAGAATGAGTTTCAGGAGGCTTATGAGAACAAGAAGAACGCGATAACGCCTACGGTAGGCAGTTTCTTCGGGGTCAGCCCCTGGCGCAGAATTGTGGTGTCGTTTGCCGGCCCCTTCTTTAACCTGATTTTCGCGGCAGTCGCGCTTTCGATGATATGGGGCTTTGGGTTTGATGTGAACACGCTGGAAAACCGGATTGTGCTGGTATCAAGCGTCAATCCGGCTGAACGCTATCCGGCGGACGAGGCCGCGCTTGAAACTGGGGATCGTATCATCGAGATCAACGGAAAGCCAATCACTAACTATCACGATGTTCAGGAAACCATCGCTATTAACCCGGAAACCTCCCTCAATGTTAAGGTGGAGCGGAGCGGCGCAATTCAGGAACTCACCGTACGGCCTGATTTGGATAAGAGTACGGGCGCGGGCAAGATTGGCGTGTATTTTTGGACCGAGCCGGTGGTTGCTTCGGTTGAACCGGGCAGTCCCGCTGGCATTGCGGACCTTCGCTCCGGCGACCGCATCCTGACGGTGAATGGTCAGGACTTTCCTTACACCGTTGCTTTGGTCAAGATCATGCAGGACAAGCCTGCAACGCTGGACGTGGAGTTTGAGCGGAACGGAGTGCGTATGAATACGCTCATTAACCCGTGGTATACTGATGAGGGCGCGGAATTGGGTATCAGCTACGAGACTATCCAGTATCGTACCCCAGGGCTTTCCCCGATTGCGGCTTTTGCTAAGGGCCTTGAGGAAACCTGGGAGACCCTTGTGGTATCGGTCAGGAGCTTTGCCCTGCTGTTTCGGGGCATTGATCTCACCCAGGCTCTTTCTGGGCCGGTGCGGATTACCTATATGCTGGGGGATGTGGCTGCCACAAGTTTTGGGCAGGGCGTGGGCAGCGGCCTGAATGCCATGGGTAACTTTCTGGCGCTCATCTCAGTCGCGCTCTGCGTTATGAACCTACTGCCGCTCCCTATTCTTGATGGTGGTATGATACTGCTCTTTATTATAGAAGGAATCACCCGAAAGCCCCTGCATCCGCGAGCAATCTATGTGTTTCAGACTATTGGCGTTGTGCTGATCTTTGGACTTATGATCTTTGCGGTGTTTGGGGACATCCTGTATCTGGTACGTCAGTAAAAAGTTTGAAACGGGAGTTTGATCTATGCGGTATTCACGCGCTATCACTATCGTCTTGATTTTTCTCCTCGCTTTACCGGCGTCTTCCTGTGTATCGGCGCAGAGTTTTTCCGGGTCCCGGGTTTTAACGGGCGAAGTGTTTGCGCCCGGGCCGCACGAGGGCGCTGTGAACGTCCTCGCGCTTGACGCGAAGGGTCGGCTTCTCAGCGCTGGTGAGGACGGATTTCTGGAAATTTGGGATATACCGGGCAAAACCGCGCTTGAACGTTTTGAGATAAGCCCTTACGCCATTTCTTCTCTGGCGCTGCGGCCTGATAAAACGCAGGTCGCCGCTGTTGACCGCGACGCGACCGGCATGTACCGCGTCTCAGTCTGGGATTATGCGGCTAAGAAGAAGCTCTTCACCCAGGGTTTCCGCGATCCCATTGCGTATATCAACTACTCAGCGTCAGGAAACATCCTCATTGCCGCGTGGGGTAACATGGGCGGGGTTATGTTTATTCAGGCGGACAGCGGCGAAGTCATGCAAGCGCCGGAGATTTCCGGCGCGGTTACGCTTGCGCTTACGGGCAGGTCGGAGCGGAGCATGGTTGCCTACCAGCCTGCTGGCGTGATTTCGTACTGGGACCTCAACTCTGGCAAGGAGATGCAGCGTTTTAATGCGCCGGCGCAGCTTCGCTCCCCCATACTTTTTGGCAACAACCGCTTTTTAGGCGGTCTTGATCAAAACGGCCTGGTGATCCTTGACGCGGTTTCCGGCGCGACCCTGTTTAGGGAACGTCTGACCGCTCAAAGCGGCATCTTACTGCCGGTGAGTCATGAATCGGTTGAGTGTGTGTATCTTGCGCTGAACTCCTACTCATCAACGGTGTATCATTTTGCCATAAGTAGCGAAGGGCAACTTGAAACCAAAAGGCGGGTGCCTATTCCCCTGGGCTTCTCTTCTATTACAAGCGCACTTATTATTGCGGATGGCGCAGCCCTGGGAACCGCTGACGGCAAAGTATGGCTTGGCAGTCAGGCCGGAACCACAACAATACTGAACACAAAGCGTCAGTTGAAGCTCAATGAGCTTGCCGTGTCTGCGTCTACGCTGGGCTTTCTGAGCAATGAACGCTCTATGGGCTTTATTCCCCTGGACTACAAACGCTTGGTGAACAATATGCCTATCCAGCTTGAGGAAGAAGTTCCCTACACCGCTCTGGCCGGCGATATGGGCCGCTCTGGTGAAACGCGCTTTGTACTGTGGCAGAGCGCGAATACGCGATTGGCGCCGCTGATTCGCCTGATGGGAGAGGGGAATGTCTCTGTCAGCGAGTTAAGTGTGGAGACTTTGCCGCGCACTTCATTGAGGGTCGCCGCGCTGTACGGGGATAAGGCGCTGTTTCTGGATTCAGCGGGGAACATCACGGTTGTTTCAACAACAAATGGCGACACGCTGTTTTCGTTTTCAGTGATTGGGGCGCTGGACGCGGCTTTTCTGAATGGCAGCGCCATTCTCGTTGGGTGCAGCGCGGTGTCTGGCGATACGCCCTTTTTAGAAATCGACATTGTTACTGGCGAGACTGTGCCAATCGCCTACCCTTCTGCGGTTGGTTTGAAGGTATACGGCGGCGCGAGCGGAAGGCTCTATGGCGCGGCGCTTGGGCAAAACGCTAAGGGCCTCAGCACCATCTTAGTTCAGCTTGACATCAACAGCCCTGAGCTTTCGAAAAAGCTGTTTGAAGCGCCGGGGGAGAATACCGCGTTTGATATTGTTGAGACGGATTCAATAGTCGCCTCAAACCTTGGGTCTGAGGGCGCATATTACCTTGCCAAGTCTGGCGTATTGCCTTTTGAGCGAAGTTCTGGTTTTCCCCTGCGCCTTGTTGACGGCGGCGCTTACTTTGTCAGTGTTGACGCTGATGGTAGCATTGCCTGGCACGAGCCTGTTTCCGGAAAGCTGCTGGCGCTGCTCCGCCTTTACGAGGACTCATGGTTACTGGAAAAGGCCAGCGGCGAGGTTCTACGGGGAAGCGTGGAGAACATCCCTATGCGTCAAGCCCCTGCGCCTTCAGCAGCGATACCGTCCGATGTAACGGAACCGGCTGATAGAACAGAAGAGTCCGCGAATTAACACGAAATGGTTGCGCTGTTACGGGAGTCGTACGATAAGCGCCTGAGCGCGTTCCTTGTACTCAGGGTCTGCGGCGGCTTGCTCCAGAAACGCTTTTGCCTCAGCGGTACGGCCTGCGGATATCGCGTTGATGCCCCGCGCATAGGAGACAAGGCCCGCGCCGCCCCCGTATTGCAGGGCTGAGCGGTAGTATTGCTCTGCCTGCTCGAAGTTTTTAGCCTCGTAAGCAAGCAGTCCCAGGTAGTAATACGGCGCATAATGGGTGGGTTTTTGCCGGTGCGCACTCAAAAACGCGGCTTCAGCCCTGGAGCTATCCTTGTTTTTATACGCCTGCTGACCCTCGGCCAGCAGTTCCGCGAAGGTCTTGCGTGAATCAATATAGGTCTTGTAATCCCGCATGAGCGTGTCTAAATCAGCCCAGCTCAGGATGTGGTTCAGCACGGCCTCGGAATTAGCAACCGCAGATGAGGAGCCGGATAGCACCATGAAGCTCTCAAAAAGAATGCGCGTGTAGTAATAATCCTTTTCAGCGTTCATAAAAAATGAAACAAGCGACCATGCGAGGCTTGGAAAGTATTCGGCAGGGTCGGGTATGCCGTCAATGTCGGCGCGAAGGATCGCCTCAAGCAAAGGCGCTTTGCTCCCCAGGCTCTTCACCAGTTCAAGCCACGCCAGATTTTCCTCATAGGCGAGTCCGCCGCCAACAAGCGCCCGGCCAGGCAGATCAGCGCTGTTCACCGTATTGGTTCCCGCGTCAAACTTCAGGGTATTAAAATAGATGGCAAAACCCTCCCGCAGCCACGCCGGTGGATAGGGAATAAATGCCCGCAGATACTGGATAAACGCCTGATGGGGAAACATACGCTCCTCATCAGCACTTCCCCGATGCACCACCAGCTCCCTCATGTCCGCTTGGTTGTAGTGCAGATAGACGGCGCCGGCTCTGGTTCCGTTGAGACGAAGGCTCACATAGTCATCATACGCTTTCTTGTCCTTATAAGCCCGGACTTTCAGGGGGAATACAACGGCCTGACTGTTAAAGTGAAAGATGCGGTTATACAGGGTGAAGCGGCTTTCAAGCTCTT
The DNA here is from genome assembly GCA_031266875.1 of Treponema sp. GTDB lineage: Bacteria > Spirochaetota > Spirochaetia > Treponematales > Breznakiellaceae > JAIRMT01. Next base: position 7,376 of record JAISAE010000052.1, on the reverse strand, counting down.
TCGACAAAAGCGCCGCGTCAACACTGCCACTGTCGGCAAGTATCTGATAATGCTCGCTGGTTACCTGCGCCATACCCGGACTCGTCCGATCCTGTGCGGATGCAGAAAAAAGCAAAACCGCACAAGCTATAACGCCACATATACCTTTCTTCATAAAGAGCGCTCCTTACACTAACTTTTTTGCAATAATTTTATCAATAATAATATTAACTTCCTCGATAAGAATACCGGTATAGCGCTCAATATCTTCAATGATATACTGCTGGAACGAGTTGATGTTCCCCTCAAGCTGGGTTCCATCAGGCACATCAATGGTCATAACTACGCGGTATCCCACTACATCATCTTTCACCAGTAATTTCTTAATCCGTATATCCCTGTTGTACTCATCCACACAGTGGATAACCATCTGCTTCAGCGCGTCGCCAGAGATAGACACTTTGTTGGGCATGGAATACAGAGGGCGAACCACCGACTTTTCAAGCACGGTGGGCGTAGGCCCGATTCTAACCGGCGCGTGTTCCCGCTTGAAAATCCGAATGGCATCATAAAAGATATTAGGATACGTCCGCTTCACTTCCATCGAAGGGACCGGAATAACGTGCTTCCCCTCTATACGTCGCACTCTAATCGCTTTTTCAATATCGGCTTGCGAGGCAATATCCTCAATCTTAATGATTCGGGAGGGCGGCGGCAACTGAAGCCGGTTGGCTATCTTGTTTACCATCTTCTCCGACGTACCGAGTATGAGTATCTTCCGCGACCGTTCTCCTTGGAGCTTGCGGGCAATCTCGTCGCGGTGGGACTTTTCGTCAAACAGCGCGACCTTGACCGCCGATAAAAAGCTCTTCTCCATCTTGGCTGAGTGTCCGGCAAGGATACGGTCATTCTTGATGAGCAGGCCGTCATCAATGATGAAGTCAATGCCATACTTCTGCGCAACGAGTTTCGCTCTGAAACTCTTTCCAGTACCACTTTCACCAACGAGAACGTAGACTTTAACTTTAGGGAACAGGACATCGAACAACATAGTGCTATGGTCTATAGTATACCAGTTCTTATCTTTATATTTCAGAAAGTTATGAAATAATGGTATTGCGTCTTTTGTTACCTATATCGTACTTTATATAACGTGAGTTCGATCGCAGAGGGACGCTCGGTCTCTGCCACCTTCAGAGCGCGTTTGTTCTGAGCCACAACAGTACTGTTGTGAGCCACAACAGTACTGTTGTGAGCCGCGACAGTGTTGTTGTGAGCCACAACAACACTGTTCTGAGGCGGAACACGTTTGTTCCAGGCCGGAGCACGTTTGTTGTGAGGCGGAGTGTCTCTAACCCAGGGGCGAGTTGGAAAGCGCCTTCCCCTATGTTAGGAACTCGTCGAACTCATTATAGAAACAGAGAACACATAACATGGAGGTACAATTATGGAAATGACGGCTGATATGCTTGGGCAGATTAAGTCATCTATGAGGCACGCTCTGAACGGGGCGTTTTACCAGAAGCGCTTTGCGGGGATAACACCTGATGATATACAGAGTCGCGCTGATTTTGAGAAACTGCCTTTTACCGAGAAGGAAGATCTCAGGGACGCCTATCCCCTGGGGTTGCTGGCAGCTGATGAAGCGCGGGTTGTGCGGATTCACTCGTCGTCCGGTACAACCGGAACGCCAGTGATCATTCCCTATACTCAGGCGGACATTGACGCCTGGACACTGATGTTCGCCCGCTGTTACGAAACCGCCGGCGTTACCGCGTTGGATCGGGTGCATATCACCCCTGGTTATGGGCTTTGGACAGCAGGTATCGGGTTCCAGCTTGGCGCCGAGCGATTGGGGGCTATGGCTATCCCAATGGGTCCGGGAAACACGGATAAGCAGATCAAGATGATGATCGATATGCGGTCTACCGTGCTGTGCGCCACATCGTCTTATGCGCTCCTGCTTGCCGAGGAGATTGAGCGGCGCGGGGTGAGAAACAAGATATGCCTCACAAAAAGCCTCATCGGTTCCGAGCGTTGGGGCGAAAAAATGCGCGCCCGTATTGCCGCGGAACTGGGGGTGGAATTGTACGACATCTACGGGCTCACTGAAATCTACGGCCCGGGCATCGGGATCAGTTGCGCGTGCCAGTGTGGTATGCATATATGGACCGATTATGTTTACTACGAGATTGTTGACCCTAAAACCAGCGAGCCGGTCCCCGAAGGCAGCATTGGCGAACTCGTGATCACTACGTTACACAAGGAGGGCGCGCCGCTTATCCGCTATCGCACCCACGATCTTACCTGCGAGTTGCCCGGCCCGTGTCAATGCGGCCTCACATTCCCCCGCATTGATACCCTCATTGGCCGTTCCGACGACATGGTTAAGGTAAAAGGTACGATGATCTTCCCCAGCAGAGTGGACGAGGTGCTTTCTTCCATAGCTGACGTTTCGAGCGAGTATCAGATCATCATTGACCACCTTAACGGCAGAGATATCCTTAACCTGCTTTTTGAGACTCAGCTTGACGAGCGGACGGCCATGAGGAATCTTGAAAAAATCGTGGAAGCGGTGTTCAAGGAAAAAGTAGGTCTCACCCCTAACGCCAAAGCCGTGGGTATGGGAGAACTTCCCCGCAGTGAGAAGAAATCAACGCGGATTTTCGACAACCGGTATTGAGCTTTATAGCCAGCCTTTGTAATATCACCGCATGAATCAAGATCAGGTAAAAACCACTCTCCTCTCTCTTGAGGATTCGCCACTGGATTTCACGCTTATCTACTCCGGGAAAGCGAGTAAAAAGGTAAATGGTTTTTATAAACCAGAAACCAGAGAAATCATCATTCACAACCGGAACTTCATGAACCCGCCCAACGATAACTTGCTCTTATACACTGCGATCCATGAGTATGCTCATCACCTGCACGCCTGTTCGCGTAGCGGGAAGCTCTCCAGCCGCGCTCATACCGCAGAGTTTTGGGCTATCTTTCATGGATTACTCGAAAAGGCCGAGTCGATGGATATTTACAAAAACGTCTTTGCCTTGTCCCCTGAGCTGAATGAGCTGACCGTAGTCATCAGACGCTATCTCTTTGAGAACGGGAGTATCATGAAGGAACTGGGAACGCGGCTCTTTCAGGCGCAGGAACTCTGCGCGAACATAGGCGGGCGTTTTGAGGATTATATAGACCGTGTGCTTCGTATCCCGCGCCAAGCCGCAACTCTGGCCATGAAGATACAGCAGTTCAACCTGAATCCCGCGCTCGGTAGCGATAACATGCGCTTCCTTGCCGGTATCCCCAACGAGAGTGAGCGGGAAACGGCGGAAGCAGCGCTGCTGGGCGGGAAAAGCCCAGACACAGTCAAGAATGAAACGCAAAAAAAAGTAGATGAGGAACCAAAAGTCCTGCTTGAAAAGGAACGGGCGCGGCTTGAGCGTACCATCGCTTCGCTTTCCAAGCGGCTCAATGAGGTGCAGAAGGAACTTGAGGGCTTATAGTCAGCTACAGCCAGAGATACATGCGGTGCAGGCGGGCGCAGATGAACCATGTGCCTACAGCCAGCGCCGCAAGCGCCGGAAGGGGCGTGATCCAGGTGTCAGAACTGAAGAGCAGGCTTCTTCCCAGCGCAACAAGTAAAGAACCTACGCCAATAAAGACATACTCAATGGAATTACGGGAATACGCGGTAATGAAAAAACTGAGCGTGGTAACACAGACAAGGCATAGCTCAAGCATGTTAAACAGCCCGGAGTAGGCGCGGATCATGCAGAGACTGGAATCCCACGAAAGGCTGTCAACCGGTATCCCCGACACGATTAGCAGGGTGGTAAGAATGATGATCCAGAGGAGGATACGCTGCTTATCCACCTCAAGCCCGGCGGCACAGGCGCTGGAGGCGAACAGGGAAAACAGCCCGAAGTAACGGCCAAACAACATGGCGCGTGTACCCACAATGAGATAAAAGCTGGGAAAGGTGTATTGCTGGCTCAGGGGCGGCAGGATACGGCAAGCTTCAAAAGCAAACGACAACGCAAAAAAGCTAAAGAACAGAATCTCCTGACAACGGGTTTGCTCAAACGAACTGTAGATCACGATAGTAGCTACAAAGGCATAGATCACCGCGCAAGCCATAGAAAAAAACGGCGCGTAAGAGGCCGGCCCGAAAAAATGACTGGTAAGCGGCTGGAGCAGGCCAGACACGCGCCTTGTCGCGCCAGCCACAACAATCGGATACACCGGCATGACGACAAATGAGCCTACAATGCTTAAGACCAGAAATAGCGAGGAAAGCATGATACCAGCCTTGAAAAATTTGTTTCTTCTACTAAGGGTCATACCCTAGCATAGATCGATAGGGAACTGCGTCTCAAGATGGCGCGTCTCAAGACACAGCGTACTTAGCCGATAATAGCTTTAAGGAAACGTCATGCTTACAAAAAAAGTCCGTTATGGTTTTGCTATCATCATGGTACTCTCAATCAAGTCCCTTGCCTGGACAGGGGATATCGCGTCATTTGTTGATTTTGGCTTCTCGTCAGATGGCCTGAACTATATGTTCGGGCAGTATGGGGTGCAGTCTCAAACCTTGAATCCCTGGGCGGAGCTGTTTGTGGTTGATGTACCGCGTAACACGTTTGTAAGCGGCGGACGTCTTTCCTTTGTCCACGACAATCCAGTTATAGCAGGGCAAGACGGCATAGGCGCGTTGTTCAGGCTTGTCTCCCGCAATACCGAACTCGTGAATCGCTACGGAATAACGTACTTGCTCCAGGGACAGCTTCTCTACCTTTCTCTGGATACCACCCAGCCATCTTCCACCGGTGAAACCATTGAGTTTCGGGACTTTGAGCGAAATGAGTCCTATCGGGCGCGACTTGTTTCTACAGTCGAGGGAAGCGGGGCTAATCTCAGTTCTTCCTTTTTTATAACGCTGGAACGAACCACCCAGACCGGCGCAAGAAGAAGCTACACCGTAGGCACCCCGCAGGTAAAACGCCCGCTCATCAGCGCCTATCGCATCAAGAAGGTGATGATAGCCCCACAGGGCGGCGCTATGGTGCTTGTGATTGAGACAAGCAAGCCCACCGCCGATGGCCCGGACGTCCGCTATATGGTAGAAACCGTATCGATCCAGTAGGGCCTGAACACCTGCGTAACCACACTGTTGTCCTCAAAGAGACAGCGCAGGTACACGTTATCCCCTAGTGTGAGCCGCTCCCATAGCCCTTCCTTCTGAACCTCCGTCGCCATGAAAAGCCAGTCCTCCTGACTCAGCGCCTCTCGTTCCTGAGCAAACAGATACGTGCCAGCCGGAAGCTCAATAGCCATCGCCTCAGCGGTGTCTGACACCCGCCGCGCCCCGAACAGCAGTTCCCCCAGAAAGCACTCCGTTTCCGGCTCAATGCGCCCGGCCTGATCAGGCGAAACCTTGAAACAGAACAGCGTCTCATCAGCTATATACACAAATGGTTTAATACGATCATCTTTGACAAAGAACAACGGTGAACGCAGGTCAAGCCTGAGAATGTTTATCATAGAAAAAGTATACCGCATTGAGCGCGGTATTGAAGCAAAGCATAGCAACAGAACCGTATTAAGCAAAAGCGCAATGCGCAATGGAGGTAGTATGAAAACATCGTTTCTGGTGTGGAATATCCTGTTTCCGGTGTTCCTGTATTCCGCTGGTTCTTGTTCCAACGATCCGCTTCTGGAGCAAACGCTTATCAGCAGCGCCAGCATGGAAGCGCCGGCCTTTATCTCGTGTAAGGCAGCTTCCCCTTTAGAAATCGAATTTAGGTTCACCTCGCCGGTCAAGCTTGTTTCCTTGAATTTTGACAGGCCCGTTGAGGTCGAATCCACCACTGACGGCTCTCAGGTAAAGGTTGCTTTGAAAAAACGGCTTGCCGAAGGCGAACCAGTAACAGCGGACATTCTGGTCGAGGATGAATACCAGAATACCCTCAACGTGCTTGCTCCCTTTACCGCACGGAACAACCGTATACCTTCAATACAACTCACTGAAATACGCACCGAGTATTCCAAGCCAAAGGTGGAATTTGTAGAAATGAAGACCCTGAGCAGCGGGAACCTCGGTGCGCTGCGCCTCTTCATCGCCAGCAATGGCATAGACTCGCCGGTGTTTGTATTTCCCTCTGTAGAGGTACAAGCCGGAGAATACATCGTTGTCCACCTGCGCAGCATTGAGGAAGGTTTGCTCAATGAGACCAGCGCAAATCTCTCCGCCTCAGCCGGAACTGAGGCCGCGCCCAGCGGCAGAGACTTTTGGGTATCAGGCTCCACAAAACTGCTCAGAAAAACCGATGCGGTGTTTCTTATGGACCAGGACGATAAGGTTCTGGACGCGCTTATGCTCCACAAGGAATCAGACACGGTATGGAAGGGCGATCTGGCACAGGGCGCTGAACTCCTTGGGAAACAACGCGCATGGCGAGCCGCTTCCGGGACCACTCCTCAGCCATCCGACGCGCTCTTAAGCGATGCCACTACGCTCACGCGAACCATCTCCCGTAACGAAAGCATACCCGACAGCAACAGCGCGGCGGACTGGTTCGTTACAGCCACAAGCAGCGCAACCCCCGGTAAGTTCAACACTGATAAGCACTATGTTGCCAAGTGAAGACCTATGCGGAGTACACCCTTAACAAAGGCAGACAGTGCCTTGAGCAAGCTACATAACGTGAGTTCGCATCAATCCACGCTCCAAGCAGGATCGGTCGACCGATCTAAGCAGGATCGGGAGGCTGCTCCAAGCGAGCGCAGCCTTCCCGCGATAAGCTGGAGTGGCCGCCTGCGATAAGCGAGCGCAGCCGACCACTATAAGCAGGAGCAGGTAACCACGATAAGCGAGCGCAGCCGACCACTCTAAGCGAGCGCAGCCTCCTGCGATAAGCAGGAGTGGGCGACCACTATAGGCTGGAGTGGGCGACCACTCTAAGCTAGAGCAGGCGACCACGATAAGCGAGCGCAGCTGCCTGCGATAAGCTGAAGCAGGCGACCACTCTAAACCACTGACCCACAAAGGGGCGTTAGGAACTCGAAATGGAAGTTCTATAGCGTTCTACAGAGGTTCTGTAGAACGCTATACGTTGATCACAAACCCAGTGTTAATCTTGCGGTAGTAACGCGACAGGTTATAGCTCAGTAACGCGGCGCGTTATAGAGCAGTAACGAGGCGCGTTATAGAGCAGTAACGCGACAGGTTATAGGACAGTAACGAGGCGCGTTATAGAGCAGTAACGCGACAGGTTATAGGACAGTAACGAGGCGCGTTATAGAGCAGTAACGCGACAGGTTATAGAACAGTAACGAGGCGCGTTATAGAGCAGTAACGCGACAGGTTATAGAACAGTAACGAGGCGCGTTATAGAGCA
>JAISAE010000022.1 GCA_031266875.1 Treponema sp. | reverse complement strand
GTCAAGAGTGTATCGCCGGAGATTTCGCGGTTGGAAAACAAGGCGAGGTCGAGTTTTGGCTCGCCCTCGTCAGTTGTCGCGGGAGTGGTGGATAACGGCGCGGGACTTGGGGCCGAATTGCCCGCGTAGAGGGCGGTCTCGCTCACGATTTTGTCAACAATGGCAAGCTCACGCTCGCTCTCCACGCGGTTGATGTACTCAACGAGGCGCTCATACTCCTCAAGCGGCAGAGCATTTTGGGAAAACTGTACTGATAGCGCCTCAATCGCCTGATTTTTGCGCTCCTCTATCCGCGCCTCTCGTGGAGATAAGGCTACGTTTCTGTCTGTCATCTTACTTCCACTCTTTTTCTGTATCCCCAATCATCTTGATGATTTCGTCCTGAGACGCACGATTGCGCAGAAAGGTACGAAAATCTTCCCGCTGACAGAAGAAGTTGACACGGGACAGGGTTTGCAGGTGCAGTTTTGGAGACGCGGATACAATGAGCAGGAAGCTATGCACACCATTACCATCAAGCGCCTTCCAGTCAATGTCCCGCCGCAGGTAGCCGATAGCCATGAACTGGTCCTTGAGGTCGCTGATAAGGGCGTTACGGGGGTGTGGCAGGGCAATGCCTTTGCCAATGGCTGTACTCATCAGCGCCTCCCGTTCAAGAAGCGCCTTGAGGAGTACAGCGCTATCAAGGGGCGCGGGTATGGGTATGGTTTTCAGCGCCGCGACCAGCACTTCCTCCGGCGTGTTTCCCGGAATATCTCGAAACACACCGCCCCGTCGAATAAGTTCGATCAGATCATTTTCCATTTTTAAAACTCCTTTAGCATAGTATTACAGGTTTCAATATTAAAGGCTGTTGGATCAAAATCCTCGCCTAGCTCCTGCTGAATTTTTCGCTTTTCAGACGGACTGCCGTTTTCAAGGATATCCAGATAACGCCTGAACCGTATTGGCCCGTCAAGCGTTTCAGGGGGCGCAGAACCCACGCCGGCGATACAGCGGACGCCCTTGTCAAGCCCGGACGCGGAGAGGAACATGAGCTTCACAATCCACTTTGGCCCATACTCATAAGATATCTCCATGGTCCCGTTTAGTTCATTCAGACATAGTTTCGAATCCAGCGTTTTATCCCCAGACAGAAACCGGAATCCATAGGCGTCCTTCCAGTTAAACAAGGTCTGAATGATATGGTGTGTATCGAGCAGGGAATACGAGCCGCTCATGTCAAGACGACGCCACACGTCGGTTCCCGTGACGCTGATCTGGACTATTCGGCCTTCCCCGCTGTTGCTGTCAATGTTCCGCACCACGGAAAAGGTCCGCTGTCTGAAGTTATCCATGGACTCATCAATGAGATCACGGATATCCTCGTAAGTATCGATCATGCTGTCAATGGAATTGTCGATGGCCTCAAGGTCGGATTCCGGCGGTTTTTCATCAGTGTTGAGGTCTTCAAGCACTGCTGCCGCGTGTTCCTGTATCTGGGACAGAATGATAAACGTATGTTTAGGCAGGGAAGTCTCGTCAATATCGCCCTTCCGCAAGCGCGCCGCGAGATCGATCACCGCAGTATGCAGTTCGCCAACCCGCTGGCGTATCGGTCCCATGTTCTTGTCCGCGAAACGATTATAAGTATTCCTGAATTCATTAAAGACTTCAAACATATAGCCTATCAGGAAGTTTCGCTCTCGTCCGTTTAGGGAACCGGCAGACCGGGGAATGATCCGTTCAATGACACATTCAACATCAGTATCCCCACGGAACAAGGCATCTCGCACGTATGACATAGCCACATATTCGGATATTGGAATTCGCTTCTGAAAGAGCAGGTCTTCAAGCATGGTACGGTCAGGCAGTATCTGACTTTTTTCAAGCGCCCGGTTATCTGGAATCTCCTTGCCTGCGTACCAGAAACGGGTTTCGATCCCATAGCCCACAGTCTCAATACGCTCGGTTTTTTCATAAAGAAATTCTTCCAGGGCATACGCAGGCACGGATCGCATACGCTCGCCGCCATACCAATAGGCAAAGGCGATCTGTTCCTCAGTAGACAGTCCGGGTCCAAGTACGGCGAATGATTCCATGAAGCCTTGTTCTGCCGCGACAAGCCATGAACGCAGGTCTTCCTCGCTCCATAGGTCTTTAGCTACTCGCTCTAGCGCAAATGTGCCTTTCTTCCAGTCCAGAATTCGCACCTCAAAGCGGTCGCCGGGTACAAAAGCGCTTGAAAGATAGATGTTTCGCATGTCAAGTACACGAATGGAAACCTCCACTGGGTCTTCGTAAGGGGATTCGTTAAAGGCCACCTCGTTTTCGGGATTATCACGAGCTACATACTGGGAGGCATACTCTTCCCCAAAGATACTGTAGTAAGGATAGAAATCTTCAGGGTCTCCCTCACTGGTGGTAGAGGGTATATGCCGGCTGTTCCAGAAGAACTCATATTCCTGTGGCAGGAGGGCTGGATTGGCAAAGGGCGCACAGCGGTGCCCCGGAATCAGCACCCCATTGAGCAATTCCTCTCGTGTTGGGCTTATAGCAAAACGCGCCTTTTCAAAACAGCCGCGCCGGGACAGCCACTTCTGAGGCCCTGTAGGAAAGGCAATGTTACAAATCTTCATAAGGCTGCTAAGTTCCGCAATAAGATGGCGTCCCCCCCGCGAGGAACTGTGCTTACGGATGTGAGCTACGGCATCTTCCAGCGAAAATGGGGAGACAGTGTTTTCAAGAAAGCTATACAGCGCTTCTTCCTGGTTTTCGGTCATGGCTATTTTAACTATGCCCTATGAAAGACACTAAGACAAGTGCGACAGTAGGGAATGAAATACTACGCTATACCCCTTAGCAAGGGGCGGCAAACCAAAACCCCCGCCTTTAGGCGGGGGATGTGTCAACTTACCATCTCGAACTCATACGTGCCGTCGCCGAAGCCTAGCTCGTTGAGAAAGCGAATCTGGGAATACGGGTCCTTGCCGTGGAGTCGCTCGAAAAGGTGGCCCTTGTCGCCGAGCTTGATGCCTTCAGGTACGCCTTCTGGGTTGAGACGCTCAAACTTGATCTGGTCAAGGCTGGCGCTTTCAATGGCGGCGAGGTTCCATGACGACATAAGCCCGATGTCTGGCACCAGCGACGGCGTGGTCATGCCCCAACAGTCGCACATGGCGGTAATGTTAATGAGCAGGTTGATGTAAAAAACATTGTCCGGCTGAAAGGTATCAAGCACAGTTTTGGCGCAGAGGGCAAGCCCCTTCTGTAAGTCAAGGTAGCTGGCGTCAGTCAGGGTGATGGCCTCCACCGGACAGACTTTCTTACAGTGCTGGCAGAGAGTGCAGTTGTGAAAGTTCACGCTGTACGTGCCGTTCTTGTCAAAGCTGTTCGCCTTGTGGTTACAGGCTTCAATGCACGCGCCGCAGTGGATACATTTCTCCGCGTTCCACTTGAGCCCACCCTCAAGCTCGTGTTGTTCACGCCGCGTGCGGTCGCTCACGCAGCCCATCGAGATGTTTTTTACCGCGCCACCATAGGCGCAGCAGCCATGTCCCTTCACATGGGAGAAGTCGATGAGGAAGTCAGCATCGTGGATGAGGCCAGCGATGTCAACGTGCTTAAAACTCTTCCACTCGACTTCTTTGGTATACAGGTACTTTCCGAGATGGCCGGAGGCTTCCAGCACCGGCGCTCCCAAGATTTCTTGGGTATAGCCGCGCTGCTCAGGGTGGCGCCCCGCGATGTAGTGGTCGGTGAAGAAACACTTGCCCCCATGCTCTTTCACAAAGTCAGCAAGCAGACGCATGAACACCGGCGGGATGGTGGAGTAACCAACCTCCGAGCCGACGTGGATCTTGATAGCGACGCTTTTGTCCTTGACCCTATCGCCAAGCCCGCTTGCCGCGAGCTGTCGTTGCAGTTTGCGCGGCAGGGTCTGATCCGCCTCATACGCGCTGTATGCCATGTTTGAAAAATATACCGTTGCCATTGTCTAAAACTCCTTCAAGTATGATAAGTAAAGTCTAAGAATTAATGTTTACGTGAAGTCAAGAGATTTAGACGCCTCTTTCTACAATTCAACAGATTCCTTATACTGTTTTTATGGAATATATGAAACGAACTAGTACCTGTGGCGCTCTACGGAAGAAAGACGCAGGTAATACCGTGATCTTAAACGGCTGGGTATACAGGAAGCGGGAGCATGGAGGCATTTCCTTTATTAACCTGCGGGATAGGTACGGCGTTACTCAGGTCATTATGGACGAGAACTCGTCGCCGGAACTTGTCGCCATAAGCGCGGAACTGCGGAACGAGTTCTGCGTCGCGGTTGAAGGCATTGTCCGCGAGCGCCCAGCCTCAATGGTGAACCCCGACATGGCAACCGGCGAGATTGAGGTGCTTGCCTCAAGGCTCCTCATTCTTAACCGCTGTGAAACGCTTCCTTTTCAGCTTGACGAAGAAGGCGATATAAAGGAAGAACTCCGCCTCAAATACCGTTACCTTGACCTGCGGAACGCGGATATGCAGCGCAAGATTCGCCTGCGAGCCGAGGTAAGCTTTGCTGTGCGGGAATGGATGAGCAGCCACGGGTTTTACGAGATTGAGACGCCCACCTTCATCAAGTCAACGCCAGAAGGCGCACGAGATTACCTCGTGCCGTCGCGGGTACACGCAGGCAAATTCTACGCCCTGCCTCAGTCGCCTCAGCTTTATAAACAGCTCCTTATGGTATCAGGATTCGACAAATACTTCCAAATTGCCCGCTGTTATCGAGACGAGGACGCACGCGGTGACCGCCAGCCGGAGTTTACCCAGATCGATATCGAGATGTCTTTTGTAAGCCGCGACGATGTTCTTACCATGACTGAAAGACTCATGGGCTCTGTGTTTAAGAAGTGCCTTAATGTCGAACTCCCGTCCACGTTTCCGCGCCTCAGCTACGAGGATGCTATGAACCAGTATGGCTCGGACAAGCCAGACCTTCGCTTTGACATGAAGTTACAGGACTTTGCCCCTTATGTGGCTGCCGGTGGCTTTCAGGCGTTCAAGGACGCGCTGGCTACTGGTGAAAGCGAAAAGGCCGCTGGTTTGGCAAAGGGCATCAGTATCGCGGGCGGCGCGGTTAAGGCGCTCGTGGTTCCGGGCAAGGCCAGCTATTCCCGTAAGCAGATTGAGGAACTGGAAACGCAGGCCAAGGTTTACAAGGCCAAGGGGCTTGCGTGGATGAAAGTTACCGGTTCAAACGACGCGCCGGTGCTTGAGGGCGGAGTCTCAAAGTTCTTCGCCGCTAACGCCGCCGATATAGCGCGGGGCTTAGGCGCAAAAAGCGGAGACCTTATCCTCATCTGCGCTGATTCCCATGCCCGAATCGCCAACATAGCGCTGGGCGCAGTGCGTTCCCGACTCGGCAAAGACCTGTCTCTCTGCGCTCCTCATACATTTGCCTTTGTATGGATTGTGGACTTCCCTCTTTTCGAGTTCAACGAAGAAGAGAATCGCTGGGAAGCTGCTCATCACATGTTTTCATACCCCCAGGAGCAGTATCACGCTACACTGGAAAGCGATCCGGGCGCGGTGAAGGGCGACCTCTACGACCTTGTGCTTAACGGCTATGAACAAGCGTCTGGTTCCATCCGTATTCATGAGCCAGCCTTACAGAAGCGCATCTTTAACATCGTAGGTATCTCTCCTGATGAGGCTGAGAAAAAGTTCGGCTTTCTCACCAATGCCTTCAAGTTTGGCGCGCCTCCACACGGCGGCATTGCGCCCGGTCTTGATCGCCTCGTAATGCTCATGGCCGGTGAAACCTCTATAAAGGAAGTTATTGCCTTCCCGAAAAATTCCTTTGCTCAAAGCCCCATGGATGACTGCCCCAGCGAGGTGGAGCAGAAACAGCTTGACGAACTACGCTTACTGGTCAAGCCGGAGGCAAAGTAGGTTCATAAGATAGGTTCCCAGAACGAGCGGGGAGCGACTTCATCCCACGCGGGTTTCAGGCACATCTCGACGCGCTTGCCGTTATCCCACGCGGGTTTCTGACGCTTCTCGACGCGCTTGCCGCTACCCCACGCGGGTCTCTGGCACGCTCAGGCGAATAGGCGCACTGCCTCGGCGAGATCGGCGCAGCGCCTCCAGACATTGGCAAGCACTTCAGACGGAGGTTCAACAAGGTCTTTGATGAAGACTGAGCGTATACCCGCAGCATGAAGACTTTGAAGACCCGCAGGGGAATCCTCAAAGCCAATACTATCAGCCGGTGCTTTACCCAGATATTCCAGGGCGCGGAGGAAAATATCAGGCGCAGGTTTCCCTCGCGCAATCTCATCCCCACAAACTTTGACGACAAAACGGTCTGCAATACCTGCCTTGCATAGTTTCCAAAGCGCGGCATCTCTGGAAGTCGAGGTGGATACAGCGCAAGGTATTTGAAGATGAGCAAGGTGGTCCAGCAAGAGCATAAGACCCGGACGATGGGGGATGCCTTCTTGTTCAGCCTCTTCCTTGATACGGCGGGAAACTTCCGCCCTAATATCCTGATAGGGAAAGTCAGTCCCATACGTGTTTATAAACACGTCTCTGGTGCCAGCGGCATTCACGCCAATGGTACGAAAGACAACTTCCTTGCTTATGTCCCAGCCAAACGTTTGCGCAACTTGTATCCAGTGCGCCAAAGATGGGCGCTCGGTATCCAGCATAAGTCCGTCCATATCAAAGATCACGGCAGCTGGATGTATAGGTGTAGATTCTATCATAGTTTAACTATAGTGCCAGTAAACTGCTACCTAAAGCTAGGGGCTTGGTCGGATTGTTCAGCTTATTCTACAATATTTCTGCGTCCACAATAGTTTTCCTCTTATTGCCAAGATACGGCGCTATCATGCCCACAAACGCACCATGCGGGTACGAGCCAGTATACTAAGTTACCTTTATCTCCATATCAACAAGAGTTTCCCCGTCCCTAGCATTATCCCTATGTTGACACATTCAAACGGATATGGTAAAATATATTATAATTAGTAATCTATGATTTAGTTGAAGCAGTTACAGGACAATACAAGGCTTATTCTGAAATTTATGGGGTGATCTAGAAAATTTTCCGGTTGTCCCAAATTATTTATGGGACTCCCCATAAAACTTTTGGGACAACCGGAAAAACTTTTGGGGAGACCGGAAAACTTTACAGGATAACTTAGAAATTTTTTATGTTGTCCCAAATTTTTTTTGTGATGCCCCATAAACTTTATGGGGCAACCGGAAAACGTTATAGGATGACTCATAAAACTTTTGGGGAGACCGGAAAGCTTTATAGGATGGCTCAGAAACTTTTTGTGTCGTCCCAAATTCTTTTTATGATTCTCCATAAACTTTATGGGGCAACCGGAAAACGTTATAGGTCATCCCAAAAATTTTATGAAGAAAGTATTGACAATAATAGATAATGTATGATATGGTTTTATGATACGAAAAGCAATATAAAGGAGATGCTAAATGGCACACAAGGATTGGGTTCCCGGCAGGGAACAGGATTTAATCGATTTGTGCAGGAAATGGAAAGCGGTACTGGAGAATTCGGTGATGGTTTTGGATTATGGCTGGGATAATGCGGCGATTACGCCGATACTAGGTCTAATCAGCGGCTTTTTAGACGCCCGCGAAGCCTATGAAGCGAATGATTCATCAGCAAAGCGGCTTATTAAAGATGAGGCAAAGAAAAAATGTATTGATGGGATGCGGGATTTTGCCAATTCGTCTGTCCGTTTTAACAAAAAAATGAACGATGCGGCCAAAATGCAGTTGGGCATTTTTCCCAGAGATACCGCGATGACCCATAACCCTGCGCCAACAGTCCGTCCGGACATCGTGGTCGAGAATACCAGCAACCATTTTGAACATAGGATACGGGCGATAGACTCGGAGAACGGCAAGGCGTCCAAACCTGAGGGCGTTCATGGGGTGCGCTACGGCTGGCAGGTCGGCGGCGAGAAGCCCGCTTCCGGTGAAGACTTGCCGAAATCAAAATTCAACCGAAAGACAAATCAGACAATAACCTATACAGAAGCGGACAAGGGCAAGACAGCCTATTACTCGGTCTGTTATGAAAACAGCGCGGGCGATCAAGGCTTATGGTCTCCGATTGAGGAAGCCATAATCGGGTAGGAGTAAGGGATATATTCATGAATAACACGGCGGCGCTGTCAAATAAGGAACGCGCTCATACTTGAGATGTTCTTTCAAAACGCCCACAAGCCACAGGGTCTTGGCGGCAGCTTGTTTGTTGCCATTATGATATGCTTCAGCACTTGGGCTGTATGATTGGCATATAGCGCCGTTTGCCGGAAAGATCTCCTCTGGTATCCGCAGTGGATGCGTGAATTTTAGCAAAAGCATTGTACAACCCCGTGCGTTAAGCGCGGGGTTTTTGACAAATTCAATGACATCTGGAGCATTTTTTGCGAATCGGAGTAGACAGGAACAAGAAAATCCTCCACTATTATTCTAGTTAGGCTATCCTAACTATCTTAACTAATAGTATATTAAGGAGATTTCTTGTTATGCCCAAAAATAAAACAGAAACCACGCCTAAAAAGGGTATGGCTCGGCTGCTGGAACTGGCGGGAACCCATAAGGGCTTGCTCATTCCTTCCGGTATTCTTGCGGTGCTTTCCGCAGGAGCGTCATTTGTTCCCTATCTGGCTGTTTACTTGCTTATCCGGGAACTTCTTGGGGTATTCCCGAATCTCCCCCAGGCTGCGGATGTGATGCGCTACGGTGGATTGGCGCTCCTGGGGGTATCTGCCCAGGTAATCTGCTATTTCGGCGCTCTTGCCTTTTCCCATATCGCCGCATACGGAACCTTGTATGAGCTTAAAATCCATTTTCTTGCCCATATAAGCCGCCTGCCCTTGGGCTTTCATATCGGGATTGGAAGCGGGGCCTTGCGAAAGATCATGGATGAAAACATCGAAAGCCTCGAAGGTTTCATCGCCCATCAACTGCCTGATATGATCGCCTCCTTTACCGCGCCGGTGGTCATGTTCGTCATGCTCTTTGCCGTGGACTGGCGGTATGGACTTGCGGCGCTGGCCGGGATACTCATGGCCTTTACGATTCAGGCGATCTTTACCATGGGGGAAAAGCCCAAGATCTGGCTCAAGGAATACCAGGGCGCCTTGGAAGCAATGTCCCTGGCCACAGTGGAATACATTCGGGGTATAGCCGTGGTTAAGGCCTTTCATCAAACCGTCTACTCCTTTAAGCGGCTCCATGACGCCATTACCCGGTATACCCGCACGGTGGTTCCCTACACCGTACAGTCGGAAAACATCATGGCCGGGTATATTACTATTACCAACAACCTCTACCTCTTCCTGATCCCCGTGGCTATTGGTATTGCCGCGACTACGACTGACTATGCCGGCTTTGCCGCGAATTTCCTCTTTTACCTGGTTTTTGTTCCGGCTGTTGCTTCCATATTGATGAAGGTCATGTATACGTCAACTATTTCCATGCAGGTAGCAGGCAATATAGAACGCATGGACGCGATTGTGGGGGAACCGGGAATTCCTCTTACCCAGCACCCTCAAGGGGTGAAGGGATACGACGTCAAGTTTGAAAACGTTTCCTTTTCCTATGGGAAAAACCCGGAATCCGCTGCCCTGGAGGGCGTCTCCTTTACCGCGAAGCAAGGGGAAACCACTGCCCTGGTCGGCCCTTCCGGGGGCGGCAAAAGCACCATCGCCCACCTCATCCCCCGGTTCTACGATGTGGAGCAGGGGGCTATCAGCATCGGCGGCGTGGATATACGGGAAATGGCGATGGATGACCTGATGAACACGGTGAGTTTTGTGTTTCAGGATACCTGGCTCTTCAAGCAAAGTATCCTGGAGAATATCCGCATGGGAAAACCAGGGGCCACGGAGGAAGAGAGTATGGCGGCGGCAAAGGCGGCCCGGTGCCATGAATGTATTACGGCGCTGCCTGAAGGGTATCAGACCATTTTCGGCAAGCAGGGGGTTCACCTTTCAGGAGGGGAGATGCAGCGCATTGCCATTGCCCGCGCCTTGGTAAAGAACGCTCCGGTCTTGGTGCTGGATGAGGCTACGGCTTTTGCAGACCCGGAGAACGAATGGCTCATTCGCCAGGCCCTGGACGAACTGGTGAAAGGCAAAACCGTTATCATGATAGCCCACCGGCTTTCCACGGTACGCACTGCCCAGCATATCCTGGTCATGGACCAGGGGAAGCTCCTTGAAACAGGAACCCACCAGGAATTGCTGAACCGCCGGGGACGCTACCATGCCTTGTGGGAAACCTATACCAAGACCCTTAATTGGCGATTGGGGAAAGGAGCGGTCCATGCCTAAATTACAAACCATCTTTGCCCTTTCCTCTAAGGCCGCAGGAGATCTCAAGAAGGCGATTATCGCCTGCACCATTACCAACTTCTCCCTCCTCTTGCCCGTACTGGTCGGTATGCTGCTCATCCAGGAGGTCCTCAAGCCCCTTACCGGAGGAACCTTGTCCGTACAACGCCTATGGCTCTTCCTGGGACTTGGCCTGGGGGCGGCGCTGGTGGTGGTGCTGTGCAGCAAGAACGACTATAAGAAAACCTATCTGACCTCATACCTCAGCGCGGAAGAGGCGCGGATCCGGGTAGCGGAAACCCTCCGTAAACTGCCTATGTCGGTGTTCAATTCCAAAGATTTGACTGAATTGACCACTCATGTTATGGGGGATTGTACGAATCTGGAACACACCTTGAGCCACGTTGTGCCTCAGCTGGGGGCAAACCTCATCTCCTGTACGATCATTTGCCTGCTCATGGCCTTGTTCGACTGGCGGATAGCCCTTGCCCTGTTCTGCACCCTGCCTATTTCCTTCGGCATCATCTTGTTAAGCCGCCGGAAGCAGGAACGGCTTAACAAGGAACATATCGAAGCCAAGCTCCGGGCTGCGGAACAGACTCAGGAGTATCTGGAGGGCATCAAGATCATCAAGTCCTGTAACCTCACGGGGGAACGGTTTGCTGCGCTGAATCAGGCATTGCAAGAATTGAAACGGCGCTCCCTCCGCATGGAACTGGGAACTGGGGTCTTCGTTACCGGCGCCCAGTTTATCCTCCAGGCCGGTGTGGGTATTACTATCTTCACCGGCGCGGCGCTGATAAGCAGCGGTAAGATAGCGTTTATGCCTCTCTTCCTGTCCTTGCTTATCGTGGTGCGGATCTACGGACCGATTATTACCATCCTCACCCTGCTCCCGGAGTTGTTCTATCTCCTGCAAGCCACCGAGCGTATGCGCCGACTTTCGGCCATACCGGTCATGGAGGGCAGCACGGATACGCCCCTGCCTCACTACACCATCGAATTCGACCGGGTGAGCTTCGGGTATACTCATGAGGAGGTGCTGCGGGATATTACGCTGAGGATACCGGAGCAAAGCATCACCGCCTTGGTCGGCCCTTCGGGGAGCGGGAAGAGTACCCTGACGAGGCTCATTGCCCGGTTCTGGGATCCTCAGCGCGGCGCCATCCGCATAGGGGGCGTGGATATAAAAGGGCTGGACCCGGAATACCTCATGAGCTTTATGTCCTTCGTGTTCCAAGAGGTGATCCTCTTCAATGACACGGTGTACAACAACATCCGTATCGGTAAGCTCGACGCCTCGGAAGCGGAGGTTCTGGCGGCGGCCACAGCAGCCCACTGCGATTCCTTTGTGGCCGCGCTGCCGGACCAGTACCAGACCCTGCTGGGGGAGAACGGCCATACCCTTTCCGGGGGAGAACGGCAGCGGATCTCCATTGCCCGGGCCATTCTGAAGGACGCCCCTATCATCCTGCTGGACGAAGCCACCGCGTCTTTGGATCCAGAGCATGAGACCTTGATACAGGAGGCCCTTTCCCGTCTGATTGTCCACAAGACCGTCCTGGTGATCGCCCATCGGCTGCGGACCATTGCCGGGGCAGACCAGATCATCCTGCTGGATCAGGGGATGATTAGTGGTGAGGGAAGGCATAAGGACCTGCTGGCCGGAAACGAACTCTACCGGAAGCTCTATACCCTCCAGCAGGGCATAGGGGAACCAGAGGCCATGTAATGAATGCCGCAGACATCTTTTCTATGTACGAACGGGCAGCTCAGGCATCACACATTGTCTGCGTTACCAGCCGGACAGAGGACAGTATCATCGCCCAGCTTGATTGTAAAAATGGCAGGGGAATGGTACGACTTTACGCCCTGTTCCCTGATATTTTTCTTGGATTTAATGAATTTTCCTGCCGTTCTTTTCCATCATATCCGTCATATCAGGGAGAAGCTGCTGGTGGAATAAAAATCAGCTTTTGTGTTGACGGCTGCTGCGAGGTTAAGATGTCTGATCACCGATACCTGTGTTTGGAAGCCGGTGATGTAAGTATTGATACGCGCACTGCGGAGGATACTTACACCTTTCCCTATGACCGTTTTTACGGGATCGAAGTGTTTATCCACGATTCGGCTCTAAAACAGATTGCGCCGGATATGTTTAAGGCTGTTGGCATTGATATAGCGGTTATACGCGAACGGTATTGTCATGATGGACAGAGCTTTATCGCAAAAGCCGGCAATAAGGTGAAGTCCATTTTTTTGAACATTGCCGAACCCTTTCCTGAATGTGCATTGAACTACTTCCGCTTACAGGTTACGGAACTGTTCTTTTTGCTTGAGTACATGGAGAAACCCACGGAGGATGAACACCGGTCTTTTTTTACCGCTGGTCAGGTACATATTGCGAAACAGGTTATGAACATTATCACCAGGGACTTGAGCGTACGTCACCCGATTCATAAACTGGCAAAAGATTTTTGTGTAAGCCCCACATCATTAAAAAATTATTTCCAGGGTGTGTATGGACAGAGAATATCGGTGTATCTGCGCGGCAAACGTATGGACAAAGCGGTTGAATATCTTAAAGAAGGTTCCCTCCCGATTGCAGAGATAGCCTTGTCAATCGGGTACGAGAACGCCAGTAAATTCGCGGCAGCCTTTAAGTTGGCTAAAGGTGAAAGTCCTTTGGAGTACCGCCGCAAACACCGGGCTTCCCTTTGAATTTTTCCAGATGTTTTAGAAAACACTTGGGTCATCCCAAAAAGAATTTGGGAAGACCAGGAAAGTTTCTGGGTCGCCCCATAAGACTTTACGGGCGTCCCAAACTTTTTTCCGGGCATCCTAGAAAGAACTTAGGACGCCCCAAAAAGAATTTGAGACGACACATAAACTTTTTATGACATCCTAGAAAAAATTTGGGACAACCGGTAAAGTTTTTGGGGCGTCTCGGAAAGAATTTGGGACGCCCCAAAAATGATCTAGCGAAATTCCAGTAGTATGGTTTTTATCTCAAAGGGACGGAAGGACAACGCAAGCTCCGCCCCGCTTACCGCAAGGCTCTGCGCGTTGCCCTCCAGCATATCGGTAGACCACGCAGCGGCAAGCGAGCGTACGCCAAAGTTCAGCGTGGTGTGCGCCTGACCCCCCAGACTTTCGTAGAGCCGCAGCACAAGGCGTTTAGCACCGTTATTGGTGGCGGCTTCAGGCGCTTTGACGCTTTCCACGATGACAGCGGCGTTGTCTATCGAACAGAATGAGGCGGCGTCGCCTGTTCCGCCCGCAACTATGCCACATGGGGCGTTGAGTTCATAACCGGCGCGAACAATGCCCGCATCGGCAAACGCGCCTTCAAACGGAAAGAGGGCATACGTGAAACGCTGTTCGCCCTTGTCCGCTGTCTCGTCTGGGGCTGTAGGGGCGCGTAACAGCGTGAGGCGCATACAGCCGCCGCTAACGTCGTGGCCGTACTTGCTGTCGTTGAGCAGGGCAACGCCATGCCCGGCCTCCTCAAGGCTGATCCACTTATGGGCGCAGATTTCAAACTTGGCGCGATCCTGGGGAAGATTGTGATGGGTGTTGCGTATGATATGCCCATACTGTACCTCACAGCGAACCTCTGTCGCATCAATGGCCGTATCAAAACCCACCTTAAGTAGACGCCGTGTTTCCTGCCAGTTCACTTTGGTATCAAAATCAATGCGGGGGTTCGTGGCATAAAACACCATGTCCTGCGTAAGCGTTGACTTCAGGCCAATTTTGTAGACATGGCGTAGCCTGAAACATACTGGCCCGTCGGCGACAAGCTCCGTTGAAACGAGACGGTCTTCCTCAGTGAGGTACTTGGTCCAGTCGGAATCAATATCCCACGCTTCCCACAGTACCGGCAGGTCTTCCGCGCTGATGAAGCGGTTAAAATAACCGCCGTCGGCGACAAGCTGGCGATTGTGCCGCGTGTCAAGCAGGCTCGTGATATGAGCGGCCTCGTCAAAGCATACGGTATAGAAGGGCGTGGTTAGGGTTCTGTCCTTATAGGTAAAGGGCGAATCGCCTGTGCCTTTAATCAGCGTGAAACTCGCCCAGCCCAGGGCTGGCAGTGTGGGAGCGCCGGCAATAGCTTCCTTGCCGTCAAGGTCGGTGTAATGCCAGAGTGGATATACGGCGCCGTCAGCGGCTTTGAGCGCACGCGCTGTGTCAACAAACGCGCCCAGAACATCTGTTGAAAACACCTGTGGATCGGAACGCTCCCACGACAGGTCATTGAAGAGGGTAACACGCTGACTCGCGGCATTGCCGTTACCCGCGAGTATCGCCCGTCTTTTGTCGCCAATGTCAGCAAGCGATGTTTCCATATCTCTGTACGCGGCTTCCGCCTCAGCGTAGACGCGGTTAATCGAAGAACCGGGGATAATGTCGTGGAACTGTAGGGTGAGCAGGGTTTTCCAGTGCTGTAGCAACGCATTATGGGGATAGGGAGTTCCGTGTTCCAGCGAGGCAATGGCCGCGAAAAGCTCGGTGTTCCGCAGGGCAAACTCCAGCTTGCGGTTATAGCGTTTGGTTTTCGCCTGGCTTGTATAGGTGCCGCGATGTAGTTCGAGGTACAGCTCGCCCCGCCATTCAGGGAAGTTCTTTATATCGCCGCTGAAAATCTCATCCAGCGCCTCTGACACCTTTTTCCAGCCGGAACGCGGTGCGCCTTCAAGGTCAACGAGCCGCCGCGCCATCTCAAGGTCTTCGCGGGTTGTGCCACCGCCGCCATCGCCCTCGCCAATGGGTTTGATCGCCGCGCTCTGTACTTCCTTATGCTGAACCTCGTTCCAGATTTCAGCGAGACTCGCGGGACTTACCTTACCGTTATAGCCTTGCATACGCGAGGAGATGTAGTGCGTTTTTACGCCGCTGCCATCAATGCCGCGCCATATAAACGTCTCGTATGGGAAGCGGGTGGTGTCGTTCCAGTTGATCTTGCTCGTAACAAAGTAGCGGATGCCGCAGCCTGCCAGTATCTGCGGAAGCGCCGCCGCATAGCCAAACACGTCCGGCAGCCAAAGCGTATCCGCCTCATACCCCAGCAGTTCCTGGGTAACGTGTTTACCCACGAGAAACTGCCGTATGAGCGACTCGCCGCCCGTGATGTTGCAGTCAGCCTCAACCCACATACCGCCGTTAGGCTCCCAGTTGCCTTTGTGGTAAGCGGCCTTAATCTGGATGAACACATCGGGGTATTCGTTTTTAACGATTTCAAGCTGACAGGGCTGACTTTGGATAAACACAAACTCTGGGTATTCTTCCATGAAGCGCAGCATGGAGCTATAGGTTCGCGCTGTCTTACGCTCGCTTTCGGCAATGGTCCACAGCCATGCGTGATCAATGTGCGCTCCGCCCACCAGGTGTACCTTTGGCGTGGTCGGCGCGTTTTTCAGCGCAAGCAGGGGCGCGATTCTTTGCGCCGCCGCTGCAGCCAGTTGTTCAAGCTGGCTGCCTGACGCTGAAAACGGAATCTCCATGAGCGCGTCGTAAAGTTCCTTGAGGATACGCGCCTTTCGCAGGGAGTTGTTGTCAAGGGTTGCGGCAAGCTCAAACAATACCCGCGCATCGTAGTAAAGCGAATAAACCGCCTCGTTCCGTTCCAGCAAAGCCCCGCCTTCAAAGGTATTGGGATAAGTGGGGATGGTCTTACCAATGGTGAGGTAGATCGACGAACCCTCAAACGGCATACAGCCCGGGTAAGGGTGTCCTCCATAAGCTTCCACATGCACGATGTGTTCCTTGCCGTCGGCTGGCACCCGCAGTTTCTTGTGAAAAAGGTTGAACGCCCCATAGGGTTTGTTGTCGATAAAGGCCAGCGAATCGGCGTTGGGCAGCACGCTGAGGAAGAGCGACCCTTTCAGATCAGGCGGCGCAAAAAACCTCGTCTTAAACCACGCGCAGGTCCACGCCTTGCCCCACGGATGAGGCGTGGTTATCTTCTGCCACGCCGCATCCGGCGGGGCGCGAAACGTGTCCCCTGTTTCAAAGACCTCGAACTCAAGGTCATGGAGCTTGTGGTACGAGTTCTTTTCCAAAAACCGCACATACTGAGCGATCCTACTGGTTATTTTAGGAATAAGCATTGTTAAATTTCTCCTTGCCGTACTATACACACGCTTAAAAGATAGTTCTATCTCCGTAGAACCGGCTTTGCCGCGCTTGTAAGCGCCCATTGTTTTACAGCGTGAGCGACGCCGCCATGTCCGCAATCCAGTGTAAGTGCGTTGGCTATTTGTTTTAACTCATCGCAGGCATTACCCATGGCGATACCAATGCCCGCGAAACGGAGCATGGCTATATCATTAACGCTGTCGCCTATGGCTATGCTGTTCTCCCGCGCTATTCCCAGAGCGTTCAGCGCCAGTTCCATACCGCTCGCCTTTGTTTCGCCCTTGATAATGCCTTCCATATAAACAGGAAAAGGATTCAGTTGGAAATAATCCTGAAGCGCGGCGCGTTCCTCATCAGTTACGCAGCCCTGCATGGTCAATTTTGTTACCCGCGTTCCCTTGTATAAGGTAGAAAAGTCAGTGGGGTTCTTAACCGGAAGTATCTCTATAGCAAAATCTAATCCAGCAAGTCCGGTTTCGTAGTTAATGCCATAGATGTTTGTTTCTCCCTCAAAGATACACCATCTGCCGCTGCGTAAATAATAACCACAGATCAGGGCGAGTAAGTCTTCGGGGATCCATTTGTGATAGATGGTTTTACCGTTTATGATCACATGAGCGCCGCCGCCCGCGACAATGCCGTCAATGTAAGGAGCTGTAAGCAGACAGGGTGGAATGTTCACCAGGGAACGTCCGGTATTGAGAAACACACGATGGCCTTGTTTGTGGGCTTCCTCAAGCTGTTCAATGTCTTCGGTAAAGGGGTCTTTGCCGTGTAAAAGCAAGGTTCCGTCTATATCTAAAAAGATCGCTTTTGTTGTATCTAAGCTCATGCCTCACCATGCTGGAGGGCGCGGGATCGTGTCAAGGCCAAGCACAGGGCGGCGGCGTTTACTTGCTCAGAATGTTAACGCAAGGGCTGCTATACATAAAAGGCTTGCGGCGGGTCATTGGCGGTAATGGAGTAGCTCTCACACAGAGCTAAGTTCTCCGCTCACGCAGTAGTGGGGAGCGATTCCCCAGCGTAATGGGAAGCGGAGTCCCAGCGTAGTGGGGAGCGATTCCCCAGCGTAATGGGAAGCGGAGTCCCAGCGTAGTGGGAGTCGGTGTCCCAGCGTAGTGGGAGTCAGACTCCCAGCGTAGTGGGAGTCGGTGTCCCAGCGTAGTGGGAGTCAGACTCCCAGCGTAGTGGGAGTCGGTGTCCCAGCGTAGTGGGATGAGGCTCAATGAAGGTCTCTGACATCGCCATTCGTTACGGCCGCTTGCCAGTCAAGCAGCCGTTGGAACAGATGGCGCGTTGTACGCGGCGGGTGCAAAGCACCGCCACGTACAACGCGCTGGTCAGGCGGTAAAAAGCGGCAGCAGGAAACCGCCACGTATCGTCTTCTTGTTTGCGCTGTCCCTCCTAACCGGCTGTAATGGTAACCTGGCATCGCGCCGAGAGCTTTTCATCCGGGGCGGCGGCGGTGGCGACCACTACGGACAGCTCGTACACACCGGGCAACTCCGCGTTGGCCGCCAGGGTGTAGCTTGGCGACGTTGCGCCGCTTATCGCTATGCCGTCCCAGTACCATTGATAAGAAGCGTATCCAGCTTCGGCGGAGAAGGCGGCCTCCTCGCTCACGAGCAGAGTCGTGGCGGAAAGCGCGGGGTCGTCCGGCACGGGGCGCAGGTCTATTTGAGCGGAGGCCGAGGCTAGCCAGAAGGCGTAGACCGTTACATGCTTGGTTACAGGGGTTGTTTCGGTAAACTGGGTTCCCCCGCCGTTCTGCGCGGTATACCAGCCGCCGAAGGCGTAGCCATCGCGGGTTGGGTCAGAGGGCATTGAAGCGCCCAGGGAAGTGCTGGTGTCTACTCTCACGGTCTGAGTTACGAGTACGCCTCCGTCCGCGTTGAAGGTTACGGTCCAGCGATCCACCCAGCCGCCTTCCGCGCCGCTTTTTGTACTGTCCAGGGTTTCGCCTTCTTCCACCGTGCTGTTGCGCCTGCCGTATGCCACGCTGCCGTTGCCAGTGTTCCGCAACGTAGATTCCGCGTCTGACCCGTAAATGACGCCACCTGAGGCTTTGGTGATCGTGCCGCCGCTCAAATACATTGCGCCGCCGTATTGGGCGGAATTGCCGCTGATCACGCCGCCGCTCATCTTAAAGGTTCCATATTTGATAAACACGCCGCCGCCGTCGGTGCGGGAGGAATTCTTGCTGACCTCGCCGCCGGTCATCTCAAAGGTTCCGCTGTTGGTAACAAACACCCCGCCACCGCCGGAGGAGGCGCCGGTGCCGGAGTTGGGGGTAGAATTCCCGCTGATCGCGCCCTCGTTCAGGGTAAACTTTCCACCGTCGATATACACCCCACCGCCTCTGCCGGAGCTGTTGAGGGCCTTATTGCCGCTGATCTCGCCGCCATTCATGGTAACCTCGCCGCCGCTGCCCACAGACACTCCGCCGCCGTTGGTGGTGGAGCTGTTGTCGCGTATCTTTGAGCCGGGGTTTATCACCAGCTCAGCGCCGCTGTCCACCGTGACCAGCGAGGCCGTATTGTCGCTCCGCCCCTGTAAGGTGATGTTGCTGCCCAGGCTCAGGGTTACGCCGTCTCCCAGGGTAAAGAGCGACCCGGGTTCACTCAGGCTGAGGATACGCTCCTTCGCGCCGCCCTCAAGGGTGATACTCACTGTTTTACCGCCATAGGAAAGCTCTGTTGGCGCGATAGCGACAAGCTCGTCGTTGTTTAAGACGATGGTGTAATCGTCGCCATCTTCCGGGTTGGCGCTTATCATGGCTAAGGCGTCTTCAAGGGAGTAGCCGGAAAGCGTCTTCGGTATCCACTTGGCGTAGAAGGTCTTGTTCCCGGTATTGCCCAGGGGAATCTTGGTAACCGCGCTGCCGGAGACCGCGGCCTCCGCCGCGTCCTCAGGCAGCTCATACCAGCCCTTAAAGTAGTAGTCATCACGGGAAGACGGCGTGGCGAGCGTTGTGGTCGCGGCTATCTGGTAATACCCGTCCGGCATGAACTTCTCCAATGCTTGCGTAGTCTCATTGTATATGAACTCCTCCCATGCCTGCGTGGTCTTATTGTATACAAGGTAGCTTATGGTATAGGTGAGGTTTAAGTCTTTCTGGAGCAGGGTGTAGGTCTTCGCGCTTGTCAG
>JAISAE010000014.1 GCA_031266875.1 Treponema sp. | reverse complement strand
TCGATGGGGTCAGAGACAGCGGGGATAGTGTCTGGCACTCAAGCCGCTGTACGGTGTCTGGCAGTCGATGGGGTCAGAGACAGCGGGGATAGTGTCTGGCACTCAAGCCGCTGTACGGCGTCTGGCACTCGATGGTGTCAGAGACAGCGGGGATAGTGTCTGGCACTCAAGCCGCTGTATGGTGTCTGGCACTCGATGGTGTCAGAGGTAGCGGGATAGTGTCTGGAGTTCAAACCCCAGAGCATGGAGTCAGAACCCTAGTGCATGAAGTCAGAACCTTAGGGGGGAACATCAATCCCCCCTGAAGGGAACATCTTTTTTATAGGGAAACATTTACAAGTTGTCTGGGAATATGTCCCGCTTAAGCAGATACGCCCAAAGCGCAATCCTCAATCCTTAACTTGTTGACAGTGGGATTTGCTCCATCGCATACGCAAAGGCTTTAAGAGGAATCTTCGATACCCCAGGGCAAGCCTTGCGCTTGTTCATTTCTTTAGACCGGCAAGCCGTTTACACGCCTCTTCCACATCAAGGCGGTGGCCAAAGGCTGAAAAGCGGATGAAGGACTGGCCCGCAGGCCCAAAACCAGAACCCGGAGTTGTAACAACATGGCACTTTTCGAGTATTTCCGCGAACACGTCCCAGCTATCCCTGCCAGGAAATCGCGCCCAGACGTAGGGCGAGTTATCGCCGCCAACACAGGCTATACCCAGATCGCGTAATGCGGCGCGGATGAGCTTTGCGTTATCCAAATAAAAGTCGCAGAGCTGGCGTATCTCCAGCAGTCCCTCGTCATCCAGCGCCGCAAGCCCGCCAGCCTGTGCGATGTTGGACGCGCCGTTGAAGATCGTGCCACAAATACGCGCCCAGTCCGCGTTGACGCTTTCACCGCCCGCGTACTTGAGCGTTTTGGGAACGACTGTCCAGCCTAAACGCACACCGGTAAAGCCAGCGGGCTTGGAGAAGGAGTTGACCTCAATAGCGCAGGTTTTTGCCCCTTCAATCTCAAATATGCTCTTGGGAAGCGTGGGATCGCGGATGTATTCGCTGTATGCCGCGTCAAAGATAATGATAAGACCCTTTGCGGTTGACTCTTTTACTAGGGCCTCAAGCTGCGCCCGTGTCGCCACTGCTCCGGTGGGATTATTCGGCGAACAGAAGTAGAGAAGCCCGTTTTCAGGTAAGGCCGCCACATCCGGGAAGTAGTCGTTCTCAGCCGTACAGGGCAGATAAGTGATGCCCGCGTAACCCGCGCCATTCCAGCCGCCTGCCGCGCCGCTCAACACCGAGCCGTCCACATACACCGGATAGGACGGGTCTTGCACCGCGACCTGCGCTCCGGCCCCGAACAAAAGCTGTAGCCGGCCAATATCGCACTTGGCCCCGTCTGAAATAAACACCTCGTCAGCGTCAAAAGCTTCCTTATAAAAGACACTTGAAATACGCTTCCGCAGGCTGAGTAAGCCCTCGTCCTGATACCCTGAATACCCTTCAGGCGTAGCGAGTTGCCGCGCCCCCTCCACAAGTCCCTGGTCAATGTGCGGCAGGATTGGCTCGGTGGTGTTACCCACGCCCAAGCTGATGATCTTTGCGTCCGGGTGGGTTACGGCGAATTCCCGCCGCCGTCTGGCTATTTCAGGAAAAAGATACCCCGCCTTGATGTTCGCTATGCAGGGATTTCGTGTAATCATACGTTTGCTCCTTGTTATTTTGTTAGAACAGTATCATAGTCGCTATGAAATCGCTATGTTGCTGTTTAGAACTCCGGCGTTTTGATAAGCATGAAGCCTGCGGCGCCGATGCCTAGGTCCTGCTGTTCTTCCCATGAGACGACGAGCGCACTGTCTCCTACAGGGCCGACGCCGGTGTATACAAAGCCTTGAGGAAGCGCCGGCAGGGAAAACGGTGTAACGCGGATGCTTTCGCCGTCAGTACAGGCGCCGGCGCCCCAGCCATCAGGCAGAAGCGCCACCGCGATCTTGTCCGTTATATAACCGGAAAGCTCGACAAGGCTCTCTGTGTTATCTGAGCCGCTTGAGAAGTGGCGGGGATAGGCAAAGTCAGGACTGATGATCGCGGCAATGTTCAGTTTGGAACTGCCGCTCCGCTTAAACGCGGCTTCCAGTGCCGCGCCCAGAATGGGCGGGGCAGCGTCCAGGGTTTCAGGTCTCGCCGAATTCATGAATACGCCGAGCGAAACAGTCCCGGCAGGTATGCTCAGGCTCTGTGTGCGAACATACTGAATCTTGGACCGGTTCTGTTGAATTCCCCGAAAATACCACGCACCATCAGGGCCTTGCCTGAAACTGTCCACATCCCAGCCATCGGCAGCGGGAAAGGGGCTGAAGGCCGGAACCTCCAGTTTCAGCGGACTGGTATTCCCGCGTATCAGGGCAAAGGAACGGGGGTCTGGAGCCTTTGCCGTGGGATCAATAAAGAAGCTATCGCGGTAGAGCAAGGCTGTCGGGTTTCCCTCAAACAAGAAGAGCGCGTCAACAGTGTACTTATCCCAATACGTACGGTCAGCTATACGATACAGGGCGACATCGGCGATCTGCGGCATAGCTGGCGGGGCAGCTTGCGCGACTAAGAAGCCTTCACGGTTTATGGCTAGAACAAGGCGCTCGTCATGAAGCAGCATGGCGCTGACGTTCCGCGCCAGGGGCCAGGGAACAAAATCATTGAGCGCGGCATTGGCAGGCGTGGTAAACAGTCTGATTCCGTCAAGACCAGTCTCTGATACGCCATCGATCAACTCAAACCAGAGTGGATGTTCCCCGCTTTTGATGATGGCTAGTGGCTGAGGCCAGTCAGGAAGTACGGTCGCTGGCGCAGGCTCTGGCGTCTGCGTCATGAGTGGCTCAGGAACAGGCTCAAGAGGAGGCTCTTGAACCAGCGCGACAAGCGATTCAGGCGCTGCTTCAGGAAGCAGCGCCATAGTGCTAGACGATTGGGCGACAAGTTCCACTGGCGGACTTACCACTGGCGAGCTGCTTCTGGAACAGGAGAAAACAAGCAGAAGAAGCATTGGCAGGAGACAGTTCAGATACCCCGGCGCACCGAGTTTGAAAGACGTATTCTTCTGCTTCATCCACAGTTTCATGGCTTTGAGTATAACGGCGCTCAGGAGGACGGACAAGACGGGCTTTCTCAGCATGGGTAAGCGCAGGCAAAGACGCTTTGTCTCAAACGCCTTTGCCGTGTTTTCTTATAAGACTTTCAGCATCCAGCCTTTGGTGTCAGGCAGGGTTCCGTACTGTATGCCCTTGAGCGTATTTTGCAGTTCAGCGGTAAGCTCGCCGGTTTTGCCATTGTTAAAGACTACTTTTTTACCCTGATAGGTGAGGGAGGAAATGGGCGTAGCGCCGGCGGCGGTTCCGCTGACAAAGCACTCAGTGGCTTCAGACAAAACTTCTTCAATAGCAACCTTGCGTTCCGATACATTGACGCCGCGATCCCTCGCAAGCTCAATGATGCTGGCGCGGGTGATGCCGGGAAGAATCGTGTCGCCCAGCTCCGGCGTTACCAGTTCGCCTGACTTGAACCGGAAGAAAATGTTACAGGACGAGCCTTCTTCAACGTACTTGTGATGGGTTGCGTCCAGATAGATACATTCCATAAAGCCCGCTTCTTGGGCCTCATGTTTGGCAAGCATGGATATAACGTAGTTTGAATCAGCCTTGATCCAGCCTGTACCTTTGGGCGTGGCGCGGATGTGGTCAGTAATCACCGCGTCGGAGTTATCGCTGGAAAAGTAGGCGCTCACCGGCGAAGTAACGATGACGACCCAAGGCTCATAGCTCATGTTTACGCCGATTCCACCTTCAGCGTAGGTGAAGGGGCGGATGTAGATGGAATCAGCACTCATGAAGGAGTCTTTCTCCCACTCCGGCTTGTATGCGGGCCGGAAACCAAGCCGGGCGTTTCGTTTCACGACTTCCACGCAGGCTGTGGTGAAATCGGCCTCTGGAAAGGGCGGCATATACAGCCCCTTCATGGAACGGGAGAACCGCGCCGCGTTCCGGTCAGGCCGGAAGATGGCGAGGCCGCCGTCCTTCTGGGGCAGAGCCTTGAGTCCCTCAAAACACCCAAGCCCATACTGGGTGGTGTAACTGACTAGGGGCATATCGTCATAGAAGTTACGGGAAGCCGTGAGCGCGTCCCGCTCTGCCTCTTCCATCGCGGCCTCTTCCTGTGCGGTACTGTGAGGCTTTTCGAGATATTCCGCCTCCCACCCGCTGTCTTTCCTGAACTTCGACCGGTATACCACCGGATAACTATGCAGAGCAAACGCCATAGGCGCCTCCTTTAGAAAATTTAACAAATCTAGCATGGAATAATGAAACAGGGCAACCAGTGTGTTGTCCTCTGAATTGTGTACAAGAAGTTGAATCTTTACCATTGAATAGTAAGTAATGAAAGAGTATACTATGGTCATGACTTCAATACGTATGATAGCTTTGGACTTAGACGATACTCTTCTCCGGTCTGACTTGAGCATTTCGTACCGGACGAGGAACGCGATTAAACGGGCGCAATCTGCGGGTATCGTTGTCGTACTGGCTTCCGGCAGGATTCCGGCTGCCATTGAACGGTTTGCCCGGCTTTTGGGTATGCACAAACGCCCCGGGTATTTGATCTGCAACAATGGGACGCTCATCCAGGAAAGTCATACGGGTAAAATCGTCTACGATATTCGTATCCCGCCGGAAGTGGCGCTCATCGCGTATGACCTCGCAACAGCTGAAGGCTTCCCGGTACAAATTTACGAAGATGATGTCATGTATGTGTCCCGTTCCAATGAGTTTACTGATTACGACCAGAAGCTCACTGGCCTTCGGCAGGTCGTTGTCGAAAACTTTCGTGATATGGTAGCCATCGGCTGCTACAAGCTCATTATACCCGGCGATCCCATGATACTTGTCCCCTTGGAGAGCCTGTTGCGTACCTACATTGGCTCTGATATAACGCTCTTTACGAGCAAGCCTTACTTTCTGGAGGTTTTGCCGCCGCAGACCGACAAGGGAACCTCGCTGGAGAAGCTGGCGGAAATGATCTGTATCGACCGCGAGGCAGTAATTGCCATTGGCGACTCCATGAACGATGAAGCCATGATCCGCTGGGCCGGTGTTGGCGTTGCCATGGCGAATGGCGACGAGCGTATCAAGAGCATCGCTTCTATAGTTACCGAGAAGTCCAACGACGATGACGGCGTTGCCGATGTGATCGACCATTACCTGCTGGGCAAAACTTGATGGACGTGCTATAAAAGAAGCAGCTTTATGCTGCCTGACAATGTATTTTTCCTTGCCGCCGTCGTTTACCTCCTTTGGACGGCGGCATTTTTTTAACCTTTGCTCCTTCTTTCCGCTCTTCCAACAGGCGATAGATATGCCCCAATAAAAAAGCCCATCCTGATGGATGGGCTTTACACTCCCCCGCGCGGATTCGGACCACGGACCCAGTGGTTAACAGCCACTTGCTCTGCCAGCTGAGCTACAGGGGATTATACAATTACTATACCGACTCTCAAGAAAAGTGTCAAGCATTTTTTATGTTTTGTTTTATACAATTTTTATCTGTCAGTCTTCATCTTGTCATTCACGTACGCCTCAATTACAATACTAGTATAATTAAGGAGTTTTATATGAAAGAAACCGTCTCGTATGTGCTTGTTACCCCTTATACTGTAGCGAAAAGTAGAACTGGTGGTGTTGTTTCGCGTTTGCTGGCGCAATCAGACCTGGAACTGGTAGGAGCGCAGATGATTGCCGCTGATGACAAATTCGCCAATGAGTATGCCGCGTCCATCGCCAGCTATCCCTATTCCAACTCAGTACCTCTGCTGGCAAACTACGTTGAACACAATGTCGGCCCCTACGGTGGCCGTAAGCACCGGAGCCTTCTTCTGCTCTTCAAGGGCGAAGACCCCTGTGGTAAACTCACCAGCATCTGCGGCCACATGTATGCTGAACACATGGGTATCGAATCGTTTACCGGTGAAACTATCCGCGATACCTACGCCGACCTTATCACCGATCCTAACGACCCAACCAAGGTAACATACTTTGAACCAGCGGTATTCACTCCGCGTATTCAGGAGACGGCTGACGATCACCTCACCGTGTTCTCGAAATTTCTCAAGGGACAGCCAAACATCGTGGAAAACATAAGTTACCCAGACCCATCGCGGATTGAGCGAACATTGGTGATTCTCAAGCCAGACAACTGGCGCTATGCCTCATCAAAGCCCGGCACCATCATTGACATGTTCTCACGCACCGGTCTACGGATTGTGGGAATCAAGGTGCATCGGTTCTCTCTGGCTCAGGCGCTGGAGTTCTACGGCTCAGTGGAGACCACGCTCAAGGAAAAGCTGGCTCCAGTCTTTGGGAAACGCGCCCGTGAACTGATTGAGAAAGAATTCGATATGCGCCTAAGCGACGAGACTGCAAAGATGTTGGTGGAAAACTTCGGCGAGGAATGTGCCTACGACCAGTTCGTCCAGATCGTAGAGTTCATGTCCGGTATGCGGCCTGATCAGAAGTGTGATCCGGCCAAGCCGGGTAATGTCAAATGTATGCTTCTCATCTACGAGGGAGAGGATGCCGTCAAGAAAATCCGCGACGTGCTTGGCCCCACCGACCCGCTCAAAGCGCCCGGCGGCACCATACGCCGCGAATTCGGCAGTAACGTGATGGTCAACACAGCTCACGCCTCAGACTCGGTGGAAAGCGCCAAGCGTGAAATGGACATTATCAAGATACACCAGAACTCGCTTGAGTCCATCATCAACGACTACCTGAGTAGCATTAAGCGGCATTAGGAAGGTTTCTCTGGAACCGCGCAACCCTGCGCGGTTCGTTCAGTCAGACTATTCCTGGACGGTGTCATCAGCTTCGTAGGAGAGTATCGAGACGAGTTCAACCTGAAAGACCAATGTGGAGTAAGGCGGAACCATGTCACTGGCACCTGCGCTGCCATAGGCTAATTGGGAAGGAATGAAAAAACGGTAGGTAGCGCCTTCGCTCATAAGCTGGATGCCTTCAGCCAAACCCTGTATAATCATGTCAAGCGGGAATTCTTCAGGCCCACCACGCTCATAGGAGCTGTCAAAGAGCGACCCGTCGATGAACGAGCCTTCGTAGTTGACCGCTACGGTATCAACGAGTACGGGCGTGCGGCCGGTTCCCTCCACGATAACTTCGTACTGAAGGCCGCTTGCGGTGGTGAGTATACCCGGCCTCTTACTGTTTTCTTCTAGGAATTGCGCCTCTCGCGCCATGCTTTCCGCAGCCCGTTTTTCCATGGCCTCCATGTAGGCAATCTGCATCTTTGTAGCTGCGTCATTCCATGAGAGACGAGTCGCCGCGCTGTTTTCCAGCATATCCCTCATGCCTTCGGCAACAGCGGTATAGTTAGCTATGCTTATGCCGAGTTCTTCTAGCTGAGAACCAAACAGCATACCAAAAGCATAACTGAGCTGCACATCCGACGAATACTTTTCGGCTGCGTCTCCCGCAACCCCACTCGCGTAACTCAATGCGGCCACGCACAACGACACAAGTAAAACACCTATTACTTTCTTCATAATAACATCCTTATTCTTCTTCTTTTACAATTGTAAGCAGTTCCACCTTAAAGATCAACGCGGAATTGGGGGGAATGACAGAAGCGCCCTGCTCTCCATAAGCCAGCTCAGAGGGGATGTACAGACGATAGGTACTGCCCTCGCTCATAAGCTGTATGCCTTCGGTCCAGCCCGGAATGACGCGGTTCAACGGGAACTCAACCGGCTCGCCATACGCATAACTACTGTCAAACACAGTACCGTCAATAAGCGTGCCTTCGTAGTTGACCCGTACTGTATCACTTGCAGCTGGCCTGGCCCCGCTTCCTTCGGTGATCACTTCGTATTGCAAGCCGCTTGCAGTAGTAAGAACCTCCGCCTTCTTAGCGTTCTCAGCGAGGAATGTGATCCCTTTCTGCCGCTCCTGATTTGCCTGTTCCTCATAAAGAGCCATAGACACTGTCTGCACCTGCGACAAGGCCTCCTCATAAGAAAACTGCGTATTCAAGCCTTCATAGTATTCCTTAAAGCCCTGGGTAAACGAGTCATAGTTAAACGTCAGTCCCATGTCTTTGAAGGGTTCAGCCATAATCATACCAAAGGCATAGCTCAAGGGATCCGTCTCCGCAGCAGCGGTGGAGACCTCTTTTCCCCCACCCGCACTACAGGCCGCTATCAAGACCACAACAAGACACAAAATACCCGTACATTGTTTGTTCATAACACTTCCAAAAAATAAAGTTCAGGCCAGCTACAGGCTTGCCCGGAGCGTAATCCTCAGTTCCAGCATAGAGAGAAGTTTCATTTTATACAAGGTAGAACCCTGCCCTCAGTGCCAGACACCTGCAAGGAAGACGCCTCTGTCCCCAGTGCCAGACATTTGATGCTGCCCTCGGTGCCAGACACCTGCAAGGGACGCCTCTGCCCCCAGTGCCAGACACCTATAGCAGGCTCACAGGGTCTACATCGACTTCAAGGTATACGCGGCTGTCTTTACCGCGCTCGTAGGCGGCGAGTATGGCCCGCGTCGCGCCATGAAGCGTACTCATGCTTTTACCGCGTATCAGTATCTGGCGGCGGTGGTTTTGGGCGATGATGCTGATGGGACACTCCGCTGGCCCAAGCATCTCCGCGCCGGAAGGAAGCAGGGGCGCGATAATCGAACCAAGACGGCTTATGGCAGTGTTGGCGCGTTGTTCGTCTTTGCCGCGAATCGTGAACCGAATGAGGCGCGTGTAGGGCGGAAAACCCAGCATCTTGCGCTGGGCAAGCTCAGCCTTGAAAAAACCGGCCACGTCAAGGGCGCAGGCGCTGGCAATGGACGGGTCTTCGGGGCGATAGGTCTGCACAATGACCTTGCCGTCCGGGAAGTAACGGCCTGAACGCCCCGCAACCTGCACGATGAGCGAAAAAACGCGCTCCACAGCCCGAAAATCCGGCAGGTGGAGACCAGAGTCGGCCAGCACCACACCAACAAGGCGCACGCCGGGGAAGTTAAGGCCCTTAGCGACCATCTGGGTTCCCAGCAGTATGTCAAAGCAATGCGCCTTAAACAGTTCAAGCGTTTCCTGAAGGCTTCCCTTGACGCTGGTGGAATCCGCGTCAACGCGGCGTATCCGCAGGTCTGGAAAGGCGCGGCGCACCTCATCCTCGATCATTTCAGTGCCAAAGCCCGCGTATCCTGCGGTAAGCGACCCGCACTGAGGACAGGCCAGCGGCGGCGTTTCCTGATGGCCGCAGTAGTGGCAGAGCGCCTGATTCCTGTCGCGGTGCCAGGTGAGCGATACCGAACAGTTCTTACAGGTGAGTTCATAGCCGCAGGCAGGACAGTGGTAAAAGTACGCAAAGCCCCTGCGGTTAAGAAACAGAATCGTCTGCCGTCCCATGTGCGCGGTTTTGCGGATTTCTTCTTTCAGCTCTTTGGTAAGGCACCCCTCAGTATGGAGGAGGTTTACTGGCCGTACCTCCGGCAGACTCCCGCCGGAAAGCCGCCGCGTGAGTTCAAGCCGCGTGATGACCTTATCCTCCATGAGCTTCCAGGCTTCCAGAGACGGCGTTGCCGAACCCATAAGCAGCCGCGCACCCTCGGCTGAACAGCGCCGCATAGCAACCTGTCGCGCATGATAACGAGGCACACTGCCGCTCTTGTATGAGCCGTCATGTTCCTCATCAATAACGATCAGCCCCAGGTCTCGCGCCGGCGCAAACACCGCGCTTCGCGGCCCCACGATGATCCGCGCTTCCCCCCGTATGATCCGCGTCCACTCGGTGAAGCGTGCGCTTGGCGTCATGCCTGAATGAAGCGTGGTTGCCAACGCGCCAAAACGCTTACCAATGGCCTCAGCAGTCTGGTGCGTGAGCGCGATTTCCGGCACAAGGTAGATAACCGACTTACCCGCGTCAAGCATGGTTTGAGCAGCGCGGAGAAACACCTCAGTTTTACCTGAGCCAGTAATGCCGTAGAGGTAAAACATGGGCGGCGGCGCCAAGGACGGTGTTGTTTCGTTAAGGGCTATGGGCGGATGGGGCAACGGGGCTTGCGGCGCGATGATGACTTTTAAGGCGCGTTCCTGCTCATCGGAAAGTTCAAGCGCGGTATCGCTGATCTCGTTATCGTTAATCGTGAACACCCGCGAGGACGTGGCGCGTCTGCCCGATGGAATCATTGTGGCAAACGCCTCCCCCAAGCTGCAAAAGTAAAAAGCAGACAGCCAGTGCGCCAGGGCAATAGTCTGACTATCAAAGATAGGCGCGGCATCCACCACGCGCCGAATCGACCTGATACGATCAGTGTCGATCCCCGTTGGCGCGTGGTCCTGTTCAGCGATGATATAGCCCACAAGCTCACGACGCCCGAATGGGGCCATTACGCGCTTACCCACGCCTGCCTCACCCTTTGTCGCTGAATCCACGCAATAGGTAAAGGTTTGCGGCATAGGCACATCAAACACAATATCAAAAAATTCCATGCTGACCCTTTAACTCAACGCAACATCTAATATCATCATAACAACAAATCCTGCCATAACCGCCAGCGTTCCCAGATTGGAATGTTCCCCCAGGTGCGCCTCTGGAATTAACTCTTCAACCACAACATACAGCATAGCTCCAGCGGCAAAAGCCAGTAACCACGGCATGACCGGCGCGATAAACCCCGCGATAAACACCATCAACAAGCCGCATACCGGCTCAGTTACTCCTGAAAGGCAGCCCAGTAAAAACGCCCGTCTGGTTTTCATTCCCTCCTGCCTGAGCGGTAAGGAAATCGCCGCGCCTTCAGGAAAGTTCTGTATACCAACGCCAAGCGCCAGTGCTATAGCTGAAGCATACAGGGCAGGTTCCCCACTATGCTGCGCCGCAAGCGCGAATGATAAGCCCACCGCCATTCCTTCAGGGATATTGTGTAAGGTTACCGCTGATACCAGCAGTGTGGTTCGTTTCATTGAACTTGAAACACCTTCCCGCGTATTTGTGGACGGATGCACATGGGGTATAAGCCTATCAAGTCCGAGTAGAAACAAAACGCCCAGAATGAATCCCCCTGCGGCGGGAATCCAGCCTATCAGCCCATTGACCTCAGCTTCTTCAATTGCCGGAACAAGCAAGCCAAACACAGACGCTGAAATCATAACCCCAGCCGCGAATCCGAGGAACAGTGTTTGAATGGTACGGCTTGTCTGCTTATGAAAGAAAAACACCATTGCTGAACCCAGACACGTCATTAAGAATATAAACCCTGTTCCGCCAGCAACCCAGAACACCCCTTGCATTATCACTCCTAGAAAGAAACACTCATAAGGCTGTTCCACACCTTCTTTCCCCCTACGTTAAATCATCCCCTAGCTCCAGTCAACCAACGCCTCTGACACCATCGCCTCATCGTCTCTGGCACCTTGCCACGTCTCTGGCGCCTTGCCACATCTCTGACACCACCGCCCCACCGCCTCTGGCACCATCGTCTCTGGCACCATCGCCCAACCGCCTCACACCTCTTGCCACGTCTCTGATACCACCACCTCTGACACCATCGCCCCACCGCCTCTGGCACCTTGCCACATCTCTGGCACCACCGTCCCACCGCCTCTGACACCACCGCCTCTGACACCACCGCCTCTACGTCTCTGACACCACCGCCTCATCGCCTCTGACACCACCGCCCCATCGCCTCTGGCACCATCGCCCCACCGCCTCTGACACCACCGCCTCATCGCCTCTGACACCACCGCCCCATCGCCTCTGACACCACCGCCCCATCGCCTCTGGCACCATCACCTCTGACACCTTGCCACGTCTCTGGCACCACCGCCCCAACGCCTCTGACACCATCGTCTCTGGCACCTTGCCACGTCTCTGATACCACCACCTCTGACACCATCGCCCCAACGTCTCTGACACCACCGCCCCAACGCCCCACCGTCTCTGGCATCATCGTCTCTGATACCTTGCCACATCTCTGATACCACCGCCTCTACGTCTCTGACACCACCGCCCCAACGCCCCACCGTCTCTGACACCATCGCCCCAACGTCTCTGGCACCTTGCCACACCTCTGACACCACCGCCTCTGACACCTCAACGTCTCTGACACCATCGCCCCAACGCCTCTGGCACCACCGCCTCAACAGGGAATGGCTTTGCCGTTCTCAAACCTTTCAAAACCTTGCGCCGTACCACAAACTATAGTATGCTGAAAACGTCCCCGCAAAGAAGCGCGGCTTCCAGAGGCCGCCCCTCTGCGGTATGGGTGAAAGCGGGATAGCCCGCCCTGTATCTGGTTCTCCACAGATGGCCGTCAGCGTCCTCTGTTATGTTATATATAAGGAAGAAATTATGGCAAAAGAAACTTATTGGAAGGTCTGGCTCACCTCAAACCGCCTCACCAAAGACGTTGAAAACGACTTCGTCGCCGAAGTCTCCACAGCGGGGACTACCATCCACAACAAGGACATCGCGTCCCGCATCGTCGCCGAGCGTTCAGAGCTGCGCCTCGAAACCATCATGAGCATACTCACAGCACGCGACGAGATCGTCCGCAAAGCCCTCTTGCAGGGAACTGCGGTTCAGGACAGTTGCCTGCGTGTCGCGCCTCGCGTGAGCGGCTCGTGGCTCGGCGCTTCCCACGCCTTTGATCCCAAAGTCCACAAACTCGGCGTTGACGCAAGCCTCACCGCGGAACTGCGCACTGCGCTCGAAACCGTAGGCATCGAAGTTCTGGGTGAAAAAGAGAGCGCGGGCTACATCGCCTTGGTCACGGACATTGCCACCGGCAAGACTGACGGCACGATAACGCCGGATGAAGACATCCTCATCACCGGAGACAAGGTAAAGATAGCCCCTGAAGATGAGAGCGGACTGGGCATATTCTTTGTTGACGCTCAAGGGACGGAACATCCGGTTACGCACAAGATAACGGAGAACCTGCCTAAGAAGCTGATAGTCCGCGCCCCAGCCCTTGCCGCAGGCTCGTATACGCTCAAGATAGTAACCCGCTATTCCAACGCAAAGATACTTGTGCAGGAACCCCGCGCCATAACCTATACCCTGCCCATTATCGTTGCCGCAGAGTAAAAGCAGTAACGCGCCACGTTACTGCTCTATAACCTGTCGCGTTACTGTTCTATAACGCGCCACGTTACTGCTCTATAACCTGTCGCGTTACTGTTCTATAACGCGCCTCGTTACTGCTCTATAACCTGTCGCGTTACTGTTCTATAACCTGTCGCGTTACTGCTCTATAACCTGTCGCGTTACTGTTCTATAACGCGCCTCGTTACTGCTCTATAACCTGTCGCGTTACTGTTCTATAAC
>JAISAE010000102.1 GCA_031266875.1 Treponema sp. | reverse complement strand
TGCTCTCAGTAGAACGAGTTCTATCAAAAGACTAATGAGAGATGCTCTCAGTAGAACGAGTTCTATCAAAAGACTAATGAGAGAAGTCGTGGAAGGCGGGGTCCATGGTCAAGTCTGTGAGATGGTGATCTCAGAAAAGACACTGAGCTGTGCGAACTTGATAACGCCGTGAGGAACACGAACTGGAGATGTTCATTGTTTCATGCCAACAGTACAGCAAAGAACTGGCGTGCGTAGAAAAAGCCATCGCGCATTTCTCAGTATCCATTCGTATCCCTCTCGACAAAACTATTGGGAAGTAAGTTCAGCTAGGGGGATGGGCTTGGGGGAATCATCCTGGCCCTCAATACGGGCAAGTTCTTCGAGCAGGTCCTTACCCCGGCGTGACAGTTTTACTGGAACTTGCACGATGAGTTTGATATAGAGATCGCCTCGTCTACTACTGGAAGGCACGCCTTCGTCCCGCACGCGGAGTAGCTTACCGTTCTGCACGCCAGCGGGAATCTTAACCTTGATCATCTTACCATCCAGCGTCATGACATGAATCTCCGCTCCAAGCGCGGCTTGACTCACCGAAATCGGCAACGCGCAGTAGAGGTCGGTATTCTGGCGCTCAAAGAACTCGTGAGCCTTCACATGGATAACCACATACAGG
This sequence comes from Treponema sp., assembly GCA_031266875.1. Taxonomy (GTDB): domain Bacteria; phylum Spirochaetota; class Spirochaetia; order Treponematales; family Breznakiellaceae; genus JAIRMT01. Next base: position 10,893 of record JAISAE010000102.1, on the reverse strand, counting down.
TCTCCGGGCGGTCCTCCATGTACGCTCGCGTCTCCTTGCCGGGGGATACGCACCCTGCGTCCGTCGTCTACACCTTCTGGTATTGTAACCATGAGTTTTTGCCGTTTTTTCTGTGTTCCTGAGCCGCCGCAGTCCTTGCAGGGGTGTTCAATGGTATGCCCTTCACCGTTGCAGGCTGGGCAGGTCGAGGGCATGGAGAAAAAGCCCATGCTTTGTCGCACCTGACCAGTGCCGCCGCAGGTGTGGCAGACCTTTTTCCCTGAGCCGCCGGTCGCGCCCGTGCCTTTGCAGGAGGGACAGGCCTCATTGTGGGAATATTGCACCTCAACCTTAGTTCCAAACACCGCATCCTTGAACGGTATTTCGATATCGTAGCGCAGGTTTGCGCCTTGCCGAGAGCCGCCCGACCCACTTGCTGAACGCTGACCGCCACTTCCGCCAAAGATGGTATCGAAAATGCTGGAGAAGCCTGAAAGATCACCAAAAATATCCTCAAAGCCCCGGAATGTTTGCGAGTAATCATGCTGGCTACCCAGTCCCTCAACGCCTGCGAAGCCAAACTGGTCATAAGCAGCCTTCTTCTGGTCATCGGACAGCACTTCATAGGCCTCAGTCGCTTCCTTGAATCTCTCTTCCGCTTCTTTATTGCCTGGATTTTTATCCGGGTGATACTGGATAGCAAGTTTTCGGTAGGCTTTCTTTATCTCATCTTTACTGGCGTTCCGCTGAACACCCAGCACTTCATAGTAATCACGCTTTGCCACATTTTTTTCCTTTGTTGTGATTAGTGGTAAGGGCTGGTGGATAGTGGAGAGCCGAGTCTCTATCCCCTATCCACTAAGCCCTACTCACTACTTATCATCGACTACCTCGTAGTCTGCGTCTTCGGCGCTTTTGGTATTGGACGCGCTGCCCTGATTAGGGCCGGCGGATGGTTCAGCCTGGGGGTCTGCGCCAGCTTGCTGTTGCGCACCGGATTGCTTGTAGATTTCCTCGGCGATCTTGTAGGAAACCTGCTTTAAGGTCTCGGTTTTATCCTTGATGGTCTGGGTATCGCCGCCTTCCAGCGCCTGCTTGAGCGCGGCAATGGCTTCTTCGGTCTTGGTTTTGTCGTCAGCACTAACCTTGTCGCCCAAGTCTTTGATGTTCTTCTCAGTGGCATAGATCATCTGCTCAGCCTCATTGCGAACCTCAGCCTTTTCACGCTCACGCTTGTCTTCCTCAGCGTGCATCTCGGCTTCCTTAACCATGCGCTCAATGTCGTTGTCGGAGAGCCCGGAAGAGCTTTCAATGCGTATCTTCTGTTCCTTGCCTGTACCCATGTCCTTGGCGGAAACGTGGACAATGCCGTTGGCGTCAATGTCAAATGTAACCTCGATCTGAGGGATGCCACGCGGCGCGGGCGGAATGCCTTCGAGGTTGAAGTTACCCAAGGTACGGTTCTGGTTCGCCATTTCACGCTCGCCCTGAAGTACATGGATGGTAACAGCAGTCTGGCCATCAGCGGCTGTGGAGAAGGTCTGGCTTTTCCGGGTCGGAATTGTCGTGTTGCGCGGGATGAGCTTGGTCATAACGCCGCCCAAGGTTTCGATGCCGAGTGAAAGCGGGGTAACATCAAGCAGGAGCACGTCTTTCACACCGCCGCTTAACACGCCACCCTGAATGGCCGCGCCAACGGCGACTGCTTCATCGGGATTCACGCCTTTGTTCGGCTCCTTTTTAAACAGGTCTTTGACGATCTGCTGAACCGCCGGAATACGGGTTGAACCGCCTACGAGGATAACCTCATCGATCTTGTCTGAGGTGAGGCCCGCGTCGGTGAGTGCCTTCTTGCACGGTTCCTTTGAACGCTCAAGCAGATCGCTCACCATCTGCTCAAACTTGGCCCTGCTAAGCGTCTTCTGCAAATGTTTGGGACCGGAAGCGTCGGCGGTGATGAATGGCAGGTTCACCTCAGTGGTCTGCATAGCGGAAAGCTCAATCTTGGCTTTTTCGGCAGCCTCACGGAGGCGTTGCAGGGCCATGCGATCCTGACCAAGGTCAATCCCCGTATCCTGCCTGAACTCGGTGATAAGCCACTCCATAATACGCTGGTCAAAGTCATCGCCGCCGAGGTGAGTGTCGCCATTGGTAGACTTTACCTCAAAGACGCCATCGCCCAGTTCCAGAATGGAAATATCGAAGGTTCCGCCTCCCAGGTCATAGACCGCAACAGTCATATCTTTCTTCTGGTCTTTCTTGTTAAGCCCAAACGCTAGAGCGGCGGCAGTCGGCTCATTGATGATGCGCTTGACATCAAGCCCCGCGATCTTGCCCGCGTCTTTCGTGGCCTGCCGCTGAGCGTCGTTGAAGTACGCCGGCACAGTGATAACAGCCTCACTGACGGTCTCGCCCAGATAGTCCTCGGCGGTCTTCTTCATCTTTTGAAGAACAAAAGCCGAAATCTCCTGTGGAGAGTATTTTTTCCCATCAATGTCAACACGAACATCGTTTCCCTGCTCAACTACGTGGTAGGGAACCCGTGCCATCTCGTTGTTTACTTCGGAATAACGGCGGCCCATAAACCGTTTGATGGAAAAGATCGTGTTTTCCGGGTTTGTGATGCGCTGGTTCTTGGCGGGTTGTCCCACCACGCGCTCACCCTTGCTGGTAAAACCAATGATTGAGGGGGTTGTGCGTCCACCCTCGGAGTTCTGAATGACAATAGGCTCGCCGCCTTCAAGCACAGATACACAAGAGTTTGTGGTCCCTAGGTCAATACCGATTATTTTACTCATTTTTTATAGCTCCTTATTATTATTGTTATGACTAAAACATACTTAAATTAGCGGATAGCGGGTAGTAAATAGCTCCGCTTTTTTATGCCTCCCCTGTTCCTTCAGGCATGAGTACCTTGACCTTAGCACTTCGAATCACACGGTCTTTGAGGGTATAGCCCTTAACGAAGTCTTCCTGCACCACTGGTTCACCAATGCCGGCAGACTTCTCCATCATGATTGCCTCGTGCCGGTTGGGGTCGAACAGCTCCCCCGCCGAATCAAAGCGCCTGAGTCCCCATTTGTTCTCCAGCTGAGAACTAAGGCGTTTCTCGATCATGCCAATGCCCTTGTAAAAGCTTTCAAAATCTTTTGAAGTTTCGGCTGATTTGATAGCCCGGTCAAAGTCATCAATGATTTCGATAATATCGAGAAGCAAGGCTTGATTGGCGAAATCAATGGCGTCCTGTTTCTCCCTATTCATGCGCTTGCGGAAGTTCTCGAACTCTGCGGCTTTACGCAGAAACTGATCGTTGGCCTGCGCGAGTTGCGCTTCAAGGTCTGCCAAGCGTTCTTCGGGACTCTGTTCTTCTGCCACTACTTCGCCGTCATGAGGAGCGTCGGCTTGAGCCGCGTCCGGCGCTTTCATGTTTGACTCATCTTCAGGAGCGATTTCTTGTTTAATATCTGACATGATTTCATCCCTTTGTCTTTATTTATGTTTGTTATGGTAAAGAACATACTTATCCGACTATATAAAGGTCAAGTAAACGCGGCGCAGGAATTTCAGGTTTAATGTGACAGTTCGATTCATCTTGCTCAGTGCGGTAGTATTTGGTATTATTTCGCGTTATGGAGATTACGCATGAGAAATTTTTATGTTTATAAGCAATCGGTTCCTCTTTCTTTTATCTGGGTTATGGCGACAGCAGTCCTGTGTAGCGTTTTTGTCCTTGTACTAGTGCCTGGCGCTGAGGCACAGGGTCGTGAGGCTAGGGAAATGACTATGACTCAATATGCCAGTCAGTATACCTCGATTATTCAAGACGTGTTTGACTTTATCCAGCGGCACTATGTTGATGAAGTGGAAGCTCAAGCCCTCTATGAGGGAGCTATGGCTGGTATGTTTGAGGCCCTGGGCGATCCGTATTCGAGTTTCCTGACAGAGCAGGACATGATCGACCTCACCGATACCACGCAGGGCAGTTTTGGCGGTGTGGGGTTGTATATCTCACCTTCAGATGAACAGACTGACGGGAAGACGTATATAGAAGTGGCTTCCCCGATAGAGGACACGCCGGGCTGGCGCGCCGGGATTAACCCAGGCGACCTCATCATCAAGATAAACGACGAGTCCACCGATGTACTCACGATGGACGAGGTGCTGGCGCGACTGCGTGGCACGCCCGGACAAAATGTTGATCTCGTTATCCGCCGCGGTGAAAAACTTGAGTTTCCCGTTAGTCTGACGCGGGCTATCATCGAAGTTCCCACCACAAAATACGCCATGATCGGTGACGACATTGGGTATCTCAAACTGCTCACCTTTACACCGCATACGCTGGAACGATCAAAAGACGCGATTGCCGAGTTTAAGAGTCATAACTACAAGGCATTTATCCTTGACCTGCGTAATAACTATGGCGGGCTTCTGAATTCAGCGGTTGATATCAGCGATCTCTTCCTTGAAGGAGGAATTGTGGTCAGCACCAAGTCCCGATTGCCCCAGGAAAACCGTGTGTTCAGCGCCCGAAGAGCCACGGAGATTCCATCCACCATGCCGCTTATCGTGCTGATTAACCGAGGCTCGGCGTCAGCGTCGGAAATCGTGGCTGGCGCGCTCAAGGACCGGGGACGCGCTTACCTTGTGGGCGAAAAGTCCTTTGGCAAAGGCTCGGTGCAGCAGGTGTATCCATTGAACAACACTCCTACCGGATTCAAGATCACGGTCGCCCGTTACTATACGCCCAGCGATGCCAATATCGACAAGATCGGGATTCCGCCTGATCGAGAAGTGCTGTTCCCGGAATTCACTGACGATGACGCAGAGGCTTTGAACTCCCTTATCATGGCAAACCGGATACCGGACTTTATCAAAGAGAATCCCCAGGCCAGCGGGGACGATATAACGGCTTTGGCGAAAGAACTCAACAGCGAGTATAAACTTGACGAATCCCTGCTCCGCCGACTCATCAGAAATGAGCAGAATCGGACGAGCGTCGCGCCAGTCTATGACCTGGAATACGATGTACAGCTTCAGGAAGCGGTGAATATTCTCCGTTCAGGTAACTATAATACGCTGATGCAAACCACGAAAACCTTGAAGTCGCTCCAGGAAGAGGCTGCGAAGGAAGAAGAGTTCGCTCAGGCTTCATGAAACAGTTTATCCTGCGGTCCGCGCCTGATAAATCGGGGATAGTCCGTTTGTCTGGCGCGGACTATCACTATCTGGCGCGGGTGCGGCGCTTCACGGTAGGGACGGTTTTTAACGCGCTGTTGCCCAATGGAGAAACAGCGCGGATACGGGTGCGGGCTCTTAGCAGAGACTGGCTTGAGGGTGAGCGCATCGCGGACGCGGGGTCGGCGCTTATGCAGCCAATGGCTATTCCGCTGATAAGCCTGTTTCAAGCATTGCCCAAAGGCACAAAGATAGACCTTATCGTGAGGCAGGCTGTTGAGTGCGGGGTCGCGGAGATCGTTCCCTTTACTTCCACACATTCAGTTCCAAAAATAGCCGATGATAAAAACAGGATAGCGCGTTGGGAACGGATCACCAGAGAAGCCCGCCAGCAAAGTGGTTCCGGTGCTGCTACTGTGGTTCACGTGCCGCTCAGTTTTGACGGACTTTTGCAGCACTGGAATGTCATGCAAGAACAGTACGGCGGCAAGGTGAAGGGCATCATGCTTCACCCGCTTGTGGCGCAAGCTTCGCGTGTGAGTTTTCACGCCTGCCTTGAGCATAGCGATACCTGTAAGTCTATCGCGCTGGCGGTTGGGCCGGAGGAAGGCTTTTCCCCAAGTGAAGCGGCGCGGTTTACAGCGGCTGGTTTTACCGCTCTTACACTGGGAAACACGATACTGCGGACTGAGACCGCCGCCGTATATGCCGTCGCGGCAATACGTATCATACTTTTGGAGCGAACATCATGGATACTGAACAGTTCCACGAGACAGTAATACCGTTACGAGAACGAATAAATTTCCTGAATATTCCGGTGGATATTGTGCCGGAAGAGAGTCTACCTCTTGTTATTAACGAACTTGTGCAGTCCAAAGAAGCAAAAAACATCGTCCTTCTTTCACTCTGGGACCTTCTGCGGGCGCGGGGAAACGGGGAATACCGCTCGTACATTATGAGCGCCGCCCTGGTGATTCCCATCTCAAAAAGTCTGGTTAACGGGGCGCATTTTCTTACCGGTAAAAAAGTTATACGCCACATGCCTTTTAACTTCATCATCAAGCTGCTCATCCTCCTTGAGGAGCGGGAATTGTCCGTGTATCTTCTGGGCGGTAAGCGCAAAGTGCTTAAGAAGACCGAAAACAACGTACGCTCAACCTTTCCCCGTCTGCATGTTGTGGGTCGTTATGGGGGCAACTTCAAGAAACAGGATGCGGGCTTTATCATTCAGGCGATCAAAAAGGCAGCGCCATCGTTACTTCTGGTAGGAAAAGGGGTTCACGGGGAAGAACAATGGATAGCGCGGCACACTACTGAGTTAAACAGGGGACTGCGGCTGTGGTGCAGTGATATCTACGACGTTTTCACGAAGAAAAAGCGGCACCCGTCCGACTTTACGTTTAACCACGGTTTTGACTGGATAGCAACCTGTTTACAGAACCCGCTCTATGTTCTCAGGTTCTTCCCCTATCTCTACTATAAAGTTCTGCTGCTCGGATATTGGCTGTTTAAACGTGAGAAGCCGGCTCAATAGCGTCATCTTTGAGTGCCGCCTTTAACGCAAGCTGCGCTGCTTTAGAAAAAAGGTCGCCCATGTATGCGGCCTCCCGCTCGGTTAAACTTGCGCGGGCAAAGATATCCTGTAAAAACCGTTCCTGCTCTTCCCGTCCAGGCCGTGTATAAAACCCCAGCAAGGCCAGGGAATCACTGATCCGCTGTACAAGCTGCTCAAGCCGCGCCCGTTTCAGCGGAACCCATTCCCCTAGTACCGCAGTACAGTCACCCAGAGCGCGAAAGAGTGCATAGGCATATATCTGCACAGCGTGGGAAAGATTTAATGAAGGGAACGCATCATGAGCCGGAATGTGAGAGGCAAAGTTACACAGGGCAAGTTCCGCGTCTTCAAGGCCGGTGCGCTCATTGCCAAAGACGAGCGCAGACTTGCCGGCGCGTTCCCGGAGAAACAGCGCCAGTTCCTCGGGCGGCAGGGTAACGGACTTACGCCGGCTTCCCCGCCGCCGGGTCGTGCCAATAACGAGCGAGCAGTCCGCGATAGCCTCCGCCAACGTGTCTGACACCTGCGCCGCCTCCCACACGTCAGCCGCGTGAATCGCCCGCGCCCTGACCACACTGTCGTCGAGTGAGGCCGGTGAAACAAGCCGGAGCGAGGCAAGCCCCGCGTTTTTCATTGCCCGGCACACAGCGCCCACGTTCCCCGCCTCTTCTGGCCGGCAAAGCACGATCACAATGTCGGCAAGGCGCATGACTGTTTGAATCCACACACTCGCATGAAGCGCGACCTCATCCCCTTGCTCACGATGGGGTTACTCTCCCAACCCTTGGGGCAGAGCCTTTTTACTGAAGTATTCAATCTTGTGGGTTACTTTTTGCAGATGTGTCTGCATCTCCAGTATTTGGGCTTCCACGTTTTTCTTATGTTCCCGCAGCAGTTCGCAGCGCTGCTGTAGCGTCGTATCCCCCTCAACACTCAGTTCAACGAAGTTCTTTATCTGCTTGATGGACATACCTGTATTCTTGAGACAGCAGATCAAACTGAGCCATTCAAGGTCATTCTCCGAATAACAGCGTATACCGCTCTTGCTCCGTGCCACGCTTGGCAGGAGACCTTCATTCTCATAGTAACGCAAGACATGCGGGGGCAGCTTAGTTTTTTCCGAAACCTGTTTGATTGAATACGACAAGCGCATCTCCTTACTCAAGAAGCATAGCAAAGAAAAAAGCACTTGACAATTATCTAAAAGACCCGCGCTCTTAAACACGGGAGATGCTCACATAGTATGAAGCCCTTAATTAACGTGAGTTCGACCGTAGAGGAAAAAGCCCGCTGAACTGAGGGAACACTCACGCGAAGGTGAGTACCTCACTCACCCGTAGGTGAGGGGAACACTCACCTGTAGGTGAGTACCTCACTCACGCGGAGGTGAGCGCGTCGCCACCGTATCTCTGACACCGCCTTAGATTCCGTAACCTTGTCAGGCTCTGCCCTTTCCTTATAGGATATTTTTATTTAAGGAACGGATTAGGAGGGTTGTATGAAAAGGCAATCTGTTTTGAGTGGCGTCATCTCGATATGCGCGCTGGCCGCGATTCTCTTTGCGGCGTGTCCCACAGGCGGCAGCGACAACGAACCAAGCCCAGGGCCAAGCAGCGCGGGCTATACCGTAAGCTACAAGGCTGGAGCAGGGAGCGGTACGCCGCCTCCGTCGCGGCAGAAGTTGGCATCGGGAACCGTCATCACCCTACCGGATCAGGGCGAGATGATCGCCCCTACGGATCACAGCTTTGACGGCTGGAAGGCCGGGGAACAGACCTACGCGGCAAATGCCTCCTTCACCGTTACCGCCAACACCGAATTTGTGGCTCAGTGGAAAAGCCTCATCGATCCGAACAAGACCTACATCCGGTTCAATAACCTGGACCAATTCCCCGTGATTATATACAGCGACCCATCCCGGCAGACGGAATTCGCCCGCGCCCCGGCGTCAGGCACAGGAGCGGTGGTTGAAACAGAGCCTAAGCCCCTGGGCATAGCCTTCTATCCCCGCTTCTTCCTTACCGTTGAGGGAATCCCGCTCACCTATGACGGGCCTTCCATTACCGTGCGGGTAGACGCGAAGATGGTCAACACCATAAGCGTCCCCGCCTTGACGAGCATGGAAACGGACTTTGCCTATATCAAGATAGAAAATACCAGCGTCCATTCCCTCACGCTCAATAAGGGGAACAGTGAATTAAAGCCCATAGGATCGGCTTCCGGCATCATCATGTCCAATGAGACCGCGTCCTACCAGGTTGAACCCGGAGACGTGAGCCAATACCGCTTCATGCGAAACACCAGCGATCCCCTGTCCTTCCCTGAATCAATGAAACAGTTTAACCGGGGAGTGATTTACGCCTTTACCTATAACGGGACCAGCCTCACCCTGAGCGGCAGCCATTCAGCCCTCCAAAGCATATTACCCGCAGCACCCACTTTCCTGACAGCCGAGACAACATCGTGGAACAGCATACGGCTGAGCTGGGAGCCGGTGTATGGAGCCACCTCCTACAAGCTGTACCGAGCAAAGGGTTCAGGCAGCCTTGAGGAGATTGGGGAAGCGCGGGATACAAGCTACACAGATACCGGCTTGAGGTCCAATACCACCTATACCTATCAGGTAAAGGCGCTGAGCGATAAAAGCGGCGAAGGTCCCGGCTTTACAAGCGTTTCAGCCACTACCAATGAACTGCCGGAAGAACTGCACAGCCCAATTACGGTTAGCAACGCAGCGAAAATGGCAGAGGTTCTTGCTTTGTTCAATGATGAGGAATACGCGGAATGTACCGTAGCGCTTGCGGGCAGTTTTACGTTAGACACTGTTGCGTTGAGCAACAGATCGAGCAACGCGGTCTTGACCATCCAAAGTGAAGACGCCGGGGAAAAGACCATAAGCCTTTCAAGCCTGAGTATAGGCGGCAAGGTTTCCCTGGTCTTGGAAGAAGACGTAACCCTAGAGGGTCTGGACAGCGGTGATCGGCTGGTACAGATAGACAGCGGCGGCAGCTTCACCATGAAAGCCGGCTCCAAGGTACACGGCAACACCGGCGGCGGGGTCTATGTGGACGGCGGGACATTCACCATGAACGGTGGTGAAATCAGCGGTAACTCCATCGCCTCCTCTTCCACCTACTACGGCGGCGGGGTATACGTGAACGGCGGGACATTCACCATGAGTGGCGGGGAAATCAGTGGTAACTCCATCGCCTCCTCTTCCACCTACTACGGCGGCGGGGTATACGTGAAGAGTGGGACCTTTACCATGAGTGGCGGTGAAATCAGCGATAACTCCACCTCCACCTCCACCTCCACTACCTTCTCCTCTATGGGCGGCGGGGTATATGTAATGGGTGGGACCTTTAGCATGAGCGGTGGAGAAATCAGCGGCAATACTGGCTTCAGCTGGGGTGGCGGAGTATTTGTAGAGGGCGGCATGTTTACCATGACCAGCGGGACTATCAGCGGTAATTCCACCTCCTCCGGCGGTGGGGTATTTGTGCATAGCGGAGGGACATTTATCATGACCAGTGGGATTATCAGCGGCAATTCCACCTCCTCCGGCGGTGGCGGGGTGTGCAGTATCGGGACATTTACCATGAGCGGGGGTACAATCAGCGGCAACTCCTCCTCCTTCCAAGGCGGCGGGGTGTCTGTGGATAATGGGACCTTTACCATGAGCGGCGGGGAAATCAGCGGTAATTCCGGTCCCTGGGGCGGCGGGGTGTATGTGTATTGGGGGACCTTTACCAAGCAATCCGGCGGCGTCATCTACGGCTCCAACGGGGGAAGTCTCCAAAACAGCGCCAGCAACGGCCCAGCGGTCTATGTTATTTCGGGAAGCAAAAAGCGCAACAGCACAGCGGGTGTTGGCGTGTTATTGGACAGTACCAAGAGCGGCAGTGCCGGGGGCTGGGAATAAGCGTTGGAGTGGTCGCCCACTCCAGCCTATAGTGGTCGACCGCTCCTGCCTATAATGGTCGCCCACTCCTGCCTATAGTGGTCGACCACTCCTGCCTATAGTGGCCGACCGCTCCAGCTTATAGTCGTCGGCTGATCTAGCTTGGATCGGGTGTCCGATCAGGCTTGGATCGGCCTCCCGATCAGCGTTAGATCGGGTGTCCGATCAGGCTTGGATCGGCCTCCCGATCAGCGTTAGATCGGGTGTCCGATCAGGCTTGGAT
>JAISAE010000016.1 GCA_031266875.1 Treponema sp. | reverse complement strand
TAGCTATAGCGAATGAGTTGTTAGCTATAGCGAATGGAGCGTTAGCTATAGCGAATCCCTCATTTTAAGCACTCTGCACCGAGCGGCTCAAGCACCTTGCACCGGACGGTGAAAGCGACTGGAACACGCAGGACACATAGCAGGGCATGGGTTTAGCATACCTGCTTCTCTTGCGAAAGAGCACACGCGACGCTCTGGTGTCAAGCGCGTGTTGTCTTGCGATCTTGCATTGAGTCCGATAAAGTTACGTGGGAGGTTGGTTATATGAAAGCGCGTAGGATGTGGGCGATAGGCTTTGTGTTCGTGCTGGCGGCTTGCTCGCAGACGCCGAGTGCTTCGGTTACTAGGGAAGATCTGTTTAGCCTTGAGATAGGGCGCTTTGAGGACCAGGTGGCGCTTTATGACATGGAAGGCGCCTCTGGAACACGACGAACTGATCTGGCTATGCGGGACGGGCTGTTCTATATCGCTGATGGTAATGGTCAGAAAGTGGCGAGGTATAATTCTTATGGAGACCTGCTGTTTATGATTTACAATGAGGAAACAAACCCCATACCCCTGTCCTTGCGTCCTATGCCGGAAGGTCAAGCAGTAACCCGCTGGGCTTTCACATACCCGCTGCGAGAACCGGGCAAGATTGTAGTTGATTCGCAGAAGCGCATCTACGTTGAAGACCTGCTTCCCCAAGAAGAGTGGGGAGTTGATACGGAAACCGGCATGTTGCTTACCCATGTTATTCTTTTTTTTGACAATGAAGGGTACTTCTTGCGGCAGCTAGGACAGGAAGGCATTGGTGGACGACCGTTTCCACCAGTGGAAGGTATCTATACCTCGCTTGATGACGCATTTGTCGTGGTATGCCGAGTGCCGGGGAGCTGGTATGTCTACTGGTTTGACGCAGAAGGTGTTTTCTATAACCTCATTAAGCTGCCGGAGGAGCGGATTCCCATTCCACAGGATCGAGACACGGTCTTTGGCTCAATAGACATGATCGCGGCAGCGCCGGATACACAGCGGCTGTATGTCAAGGTAAACTATTACCGTGTTTCGTATGATCAATCCACCATGATACGCACCGGAACCGAGCCTGACAGTTCGGTTATCTGGCTTATGCGGGTCGCTGATGGAACATACGAGGAGGAGACGCTTGAGGTGCCGTTTTATGAGTCAAGCGGAAAGACAAATTCGATGAAGATATTCTATTCGATGCTGGGTGTGATTCGGAACGGGCGGGTGTTTCTCTACGCTCCGGCGGAGAATGGTTATTCCCTGCTGGTGTTGGGGGAACAGGGACGCTGGCAGGGTTTCATTCAGGTCAGCCCTGACGAGTTTGAGTTCAACGCTTTCGCGCTTTCCGATAACGGTATTCTGTCGGCAATACTGGCCGGAGCTTGGGATATAAAACTGGTCTGGTGGCGCACTGATAAGTTTATGGGCGGGGCGTCATCATGAGCCAAACAATGTTGTTAAGCGCGGTAATGGCGCGGGATATGGATCAGGCGGCAGTGGCGGAGTGGTCGCTCAGTCCATTTGCGCTGGTGGAAACTGCGGGCCGGAACTGTGCGCGGGTGTTTGTCGAGGCGTTTCCAGCGCTGTTTGATATACCGCGCCCCTGTGCAAGAGCGCGGCGTGTTATGGCGCTTGCTGGTTCTGGTAACAACGGCGCGGACGCGCTGCTTATGCTGCGGGCGCTGATTCTGATGGGGCGTGTTGACGCGGATGAGTGCGGGGCGCTGATAAACCGCGTTCCCGCGCCTGACGATGCCAGTCCTGTGGCTCTGGCGTTTCGCGCTCTTCAGGGGCTGGGTGTTTATACCAATACATACGTGGAAGAGGTCTGGGACTATAGCATCATCATTGATGGTATAACCGGTACTGGGTTACAGGGGCCGCTTCGTGGAGACGCGGTACGGCTGGTGGCAAGCCTCAATGCCCGCAAAGCAACCTTTGATGTGCCGTTTGTCGTGTCTGTTGACGTGCCGTCGGGGTGTTTTGACGAGTGGCTGCCAAGTATGCCGCTCCTGCGGGCTGACGCGACCCTCGCCATAGAGCCGCTCAAGGCGGCGCTGTACAAGCCGCTTGTTCGCGTTGCCGCTGGCACCATACTGCCAATTGGTGAGGTCTTTGCGCCAAAGCAGATGGCGCTGTTTTTCCGCCGTACTGAACAGCGTATCGAACTGCTTGACTGGGAGGAGGCGCGGCGGCGTATCTCTGTGATCAAGCCCGACGCTTATAAGTACGAGCGGGGCGTGGCGGAGATTCACGCTGGTTCAGTGGGGAGCGCGGGCGCAGCGCGGATAGCGGCGCAGGGCGCACTTTCAGCGGGCGCGGGGATCACGCGACTCATTGTTGACGACGCGCTCTACCCGATAGCGGCGGCCAATGCTGGTGGCGCGATGGTGGTTCCCGCGAGCGTGGCTATGGTGTCAGAGGCATCAGCGCCGCGCTTTGAAAGCGACGCTATCTTGCTTGGCCCGGGCTGGGGGCGCGGCGCTGATCGTTTTGCCGCGCTGGAGGCGGCGCTTGCGCTGGAGGCAACGGGAATACCGCTCATTCTGGACGCCGACGCTATTGCGCTGGCAAAAGGGCGTGTCTTTCACGGGAACGCGATACTGACGCCACATGCAGGGGAGTTTGCCGCGTATACTGATTTACACAAGGAAGCCGCGCTCGCACATCCCTATCCGATACTAACAACGCTGGCGCGTGAAAAACAGGCGACAATACTGTTCAAGAGCCACGTGCTCATCATTGCCGCGCCAGATGGACGTGTTGGCGTTGTTGATGGTATGACACCGGTCTTAGGCGCAGGGGGCAGCGGCGATCTCTTGGCCGGCGTCTGCGTCGCGCTTGCGGCTCGTATGAAACGCGCTGATACCTTCGATGGCTACATCTGCGCAACGTGCGCGGCTGCCTTGCTCATTGAGGCGGCGCGTGGCGTCAACGCCTTTGTTGATCCGCTTGACTTGGCCACACGTGTTGGCCAAGCCGCTGGCGCGGCATGGCTAGGCCAGCAAGCCCATGCCTAAAGCCAGGGCTTTACGGCAGTTTGATACATAAACAGGAGTATTTTTATGGAAGAAATGAGGGAGATTCAGAAATCGTCGATGGCCGTGTCGCCGGATAACGATGACGTGTGGGAGCTTTCAAGGCAGGGACGCGCCGCGCTGCCAGAGGCCGAGCCGGTCTTCTATTACTCACACAAACACAGGCTTGAACATTCATCAAGGACAACGCGGAAACTGCATGATCCCGGTAGCGAACAAGGGCGCGTCTTTCATCTCTTCAGCAGGCTTAGTCGTCTCCCGTCCAAGAAGGCGCTGTTCGTGTATATGCTGATACTCTGTCTGTTTATTGCGTTCATCATCATGTTTGCTGAACGGACAGGAACCAAGCGCCTTGGCGGTAACGTCATCACAGCCGAGGCGCAGCGCTTCGATGGCATGACCATCATTACCATAAACAAAGCCTTTGAGGAAAAAAACGTTGGTAGCGTGTATAGCGGCGTGGTTGATGTGGTGGCGGGGCCATCGCCGCGTCCTCGGCCTTCGGTACGGCGTAATCCCTTTGCTGAAAAAGACGTAGTTGTCGATGAAGACCACCCTATTGTTGTCGAGCGGATCGAATTCACCCTTGAACCAGAGGAAGTATATGAGTTGCTCCTGCCTTATGAGGCGCCGGATTTTGTGTTACTCATGCAGATTAGCGACGAAGAGCCTATTACCCTGCGGCTGAGAGCACGTCGTCCATTCAGGCTTTTTGGTATAGAGCTATAGCGATGATCCAATTTTACTTTTTATCAATAGTCTGTAACGCGCTTGCCGGTTACGCCCTGACCCGCACTACTGATGATCTTGATGACAGTAAGCCTCAGTCCTCGTTCACGCTGTCGGTGCGTAACCCAACCTTCCGTTTGTTACTCGGCTTACTGTCATCTGTTACCGGGCTGTTCAAGCTGCTATCCGCGACTGATCTCCCTGTTGCCGGTGATCTGATTCCGGCGCTCACCGGCATTGGCGGCGGCGTACTCTTGTTCTACGACTACTACGCAAACACCAGTACGCTCAAGATCGAGTCCAAGCTGGGAAGCTTTCTGGCCGAGAAGAACACCAAAAAGGGCTTTGGCGTATGGTCTTGCGCGGTTGCGGCGCTCCATTTTCTCTTTCCACACATGATATTCTTTTAGCCATGAACATAACAAAACGCTCGGTTGCGGGCATAGCGACAGAAAACAGTAGGCTCTTCATAGCAAAGCGCGTCCCTGGCGGGGCTATGGGCGGAAAGTGGGAGTTCCCCGGCGGCAAGGTGGAGCAAGGCGAAAACGACGCCAGCGCCCTGCGCCGCGAGTATCGTGAAGAATTTGGTGTTGATATTACGGTAGGCGGCCTGCTCGCCAGCGCTGTTTTTGAGCATAAGGGACAGCGCCAGCTTTGCGCTTACCGCGTTACTTTTGCTTCAATGCAATTCACCCTGACCGAACACACAACATGGCGCTGGGCAACGCTTGAAGAAATCGAGGCGCTGGACTTTGTGGATTCAGACCAAAAGCTATTGCCCGCGCTCAAAAACGTACTTTGAGGGAAAGACCCGCGTCCCAGACCGAGTAAGCAGCGCCAATGATGCCCGCATCTTGGGACGCGCTGCTGCTGGTACTGCTGCTCCCCTGCAATCTATAAACCGATGTACCCTTCAACGCGCTTATGTGCCGGTAGCCAGCACTTAACGCGACGCTCAGTGTGTTCACCGGGGACCAGGTGAACTCAAAGCGGGGTTCAAGCAGAAGCCCGCCGATCGCGGTATCAAAGAACTGTTTTCCATTGGTCAAGTGATCGTCCAGAGCGCTGTATGAAACAACGGTTCCCGCATGCAGCGCCGCTGACACGCTGAATACATCAAAGAAGGGAACTCTCACCGCGATACCGCCCGACGTTATGTGCCACATCTGGGAGAAGTTGATGACCGCGCCTGAGAAGACCTGATGGCCGCTGGTATAATCACCATACCCGTCCTGCCCACACCACGCAAAAAACATATAGGAATAGGCGAGATACGTCTTGAACACAAGGAGCGAAGCTATGGGCATGGATACGCCGATGGAAGCGTCCACCAGCGTTGCCCCGCGTGTGTAGTTATCGTGTGAAGAAAAGTCAGTCAGCTCATCGCCGGTTCCCATCCAGTCACGGTCTTCCATGACGCCGGTTTTGTTGGGCAACCCGAATCTGAGCGAAAGAGCGGCGAAAGGCCCCCATCGCTGTATAGGCTTCTGGGGTGAAAACTCAAGTGCCGAGCCATAGTAGAAAAGCGGCTTCATATCCCAGAGTAACTGACTTAACAGCGTTTCCGCGTCTTTATAGACCTGTTCCTCACTCTGCCCATATAAGAAGCCAAACGAGGCTGCGCTTGATAGGGTATAAG
Organism: Treponema sp.; assembly: GCA_031266875.1. Taxonomy (GTDB): domain Bacteria; phylum Spirochaetota; class Spirochaetia; order Treponematales; family Breznakiellaceae; genus JAIRMT01. Next base: position 3,534 of record JAISAE010000016.1, on the reverse strand, counting down.
AATCAAAAAAACGCGACGCTGGCTGGCTTGCGTTGTGCGGGGTTTGCGCGCCCAAGCCAAAAATACTGACGAAAAGGAGTGGAACAAGTATACTTCTCATACAATGAAAATTAGGCTATGGCTTTATAGTAGTCAAGTTTTACTGTTGCTGTTGCTCTTACTCTGTTCCTGTACCCGCTCTAGTGAAGAAGCCTTGGTCATCCCGCCCTTGACAAATCCCCTGTCCAGTCCGGTTGTAGGGTATGGTGTTGTTAAGGTATCCTATACCCGTGTGGTTGACGAGCCGAACCCAAACGCACTTTCCTTGGGCTATCTACGGCAAGGCGCAATCATACAGGTTATTGAGCGACGCTCAATAGCAGACGCGCAGGGACTTACAGAGCCGTGGGTTTGGGTGAGCGGCAATTATCAGGGCTGGCTACAGGAAGCTGTTATTGATATGTATGATAATGAAGCACAGGCGAGAACCGCCGCGGAGTCGTTAACGAAATGAACACACTACTTATCTGGCTTGTCCCCCCATGTATCGGGGCAATTATTGGCTATGTTACTAACGCGGTTGCCATCAAGATGCTGTTCCGGCCTCTCAAGGAGGTACGGGTCTGGGGTGTGCGCCTGCCGTTTACTCCTGGGATACTGCCGCGCCGCCGGCACGAGCTTGCGGAAAATATCGGGCGCATGGTTGAGCGGGAGTTACTGACGCCGGAAATCATACGTGAACGGCTCAACCGGCCTGACGTGCGGACGTCTATAAAAAACTCCATAACCAGCTATACGCAAAACCTGCTTGATACCCCAATAGCCACACTGATAGCGAAACCAGCGGATCCGGCGTTCAGCGCCTTTTTCGGAGAGCTGCTGCAAGGCTTAGCCAAGTCGCCGGCCTGTTCTGCGCTCATTGATTCCCTGCTCACGTCTTTAATCGAACAGCTGGGCAAAGACAACGGCCTACTCAGCCACAGTGTCCGCGAACTGCTGGGTAAGGAGGAAACTCAAACACTTCAGGACAGCCTCAAACACTATATCGAACAATGTCTCGGCGCTCAGTCGGGCGCGATCGTGGAGAGTCTGTCGCCGGTGCTGAACAACGCCTATCCTTTAATTACGCGCCTCTTGCTCAGTTTCCTTCAGAAGGCTGAAGTTCACGCCCAGCTTGAGACCCAAGGACGTATCTTTTTATCACACGCTATTGGCAAACTGAATCCTGTTCAGCGTTTCTTTGTCTCCGCCGGACAGTACGATCATACCCTTACCAAGAAGATGCCGGAGCTTATCGACGACCTGATTCAGCAGGTGGATAAGCTGCTAGCTGACAAGGAGATACAGGAGCGTATCATCGCCTTTTTCGTGGCTTCGATGCGGAGCTTGATTGATGAGCAGGATTCCCGTGAGCGTGTAATCGGCTTTATGGTTGATTTCTTGTTCTCCCACGCGGACACGCCGCTCAAGACCCTGATACAGAACATCAGCCACAAGGACACGCAGGAACTGAGCTGGAAAGTCTTTGACTTTATCAAGAGCCACTTTGTTACCGGCGACCTTTCGTTTATACCCCGCTTCTTCAAGAGCTTTATCGAAAGCCACCACGACCTGACACTGGCTGGGGTCCTGTCGCTGGATACGGCAAAAAAAGAAGCGTTTGACACGTTGCTCTGCGACAAGCTGCTATCCATCGCGGATGAGCAGATCGAGGCGGCGCTTAGGTCTATCAACGTGCTGTCGCTGGTCTCCGAGCGGATTGATTCTCTTGATATGCTACAGGTTGAACACATTGTGCTTGATGTCATGGCGAACCAGCTCCAGTGGATCAATGTCTTCGGCGCGATACTTGGCGCGTTCATCGGGGTGTTTCAATCCGGCTTCTCATGGCTAACTCGTGGCTTGTAATGGTGTCAGAGACCATAGCCTGTGGAGAGCGCAACGGAGTATTGAAGATTTCTCTGAGGAACTATATCGTAGAAAAACCTGCTTGGTCGCGCTCTGTGTGAGCGCGTGGATAGAAATAAACTAAAGAACAGTATAACAAGGAGTTTTGCTATGGACTTTGTAAAAGAAATGCGTGAGAAGGCAAAGAAGCTGCAAAAGAAGCTGGTACTGCCAGAAGGTACAGAACCGCGCACGATTAAGGCTGCGCGGATACTCGTGGACGAAAGTCTTGCCGCCTCAGTAACGCTGCTGGGTGAGGAGGCTGAGGTGCGGAAGGTTGCTGGCGATGCCGGTGTGAACCTGGACCGTATCCAGATCGTGAACCCCGCTGCCTCGCCCTTACTCGAAAAATATATTCAGGAATACTACGCGATTGGTAAAAAGAAGGACGAGGCTAAGGCAAAGAAGGGGGCTGAAGTAAAAGACCCCATGACTGAGGAGAGAGCGCGGAAAGACATTGTCGCGCCATTACGCTGGGGCGCAATGATGGTACATACAGGTGAAGCGGACGCCATGGTTGCGGGCGCGGAACACACCACCGGCGATGTACTGCTCGCTGGTCTCGCTATCATTGGAACCACAGTCAAGACAGCATCCTCCTGCTTTGTGGTGCAGACCCCTGACCCGGCCTGGGGCGCGGATGGCGCGCTGATCTTCTCGGATTGCGCGGTGATTCCTGATCCTACTGAGGAACAGCTTGCCGACATAGCCGTAAGCGCGGCCCAGTCATGCCGTGAGTTTCTTGGTGTGGAACCAGCAGTGGCTTTGCTGTCGTTCTCCACCAAGGGTTCGGCATCCTCGAAGCTGGACGATGTTGGACGGGTGCAGAGAGCTGTCGAAATCCTCAAGTCCCGCAATCCAGACTTTGTGTTTGACGGCGAGTTACAGGCTGACGCGGCCTTAGTACCATCAGTTACCGATAAGAAGTCCCCGGGCAGTCCTATACGCGGCAAGGTGAATACGCTGGTCTTCCCGAATCTCGCGTCTGGAAACATCGGCTATAAACTTGTGCAGCGTCTCGGCAAGGCCGACGCCTTTGGTCCGTTTCTTCAGGGCTTTGCTAAACCCCTCAGCGACCTTTCCCGTGGCGCGTCCGTTGACGACATCGTTACGACCTGCGCGGTTACGCTTTCGCGGGTGAAGTAGCACACAAACACGCGCAAGAAGCCCGCCGTGTGGCGGGCTTCTTGTTTTAAGCTACGCCAGCTCTTATTCGGGCTGGCAAAACGTCGCATACAGCCGGAACGTTTACGGCGCGTCTGACGCCCAGTTGACGATGCGTCTGATGCCCGGTTATGCGCAATGCCTAAAATCATCCAAAATATACAAATTTTTTGGAGAACCACTTACGTTTTGTAAGACAATGTGTTATTATGTTTTTATGGATAATGAGTTAAGATTTGTATGGGATGAAAATAAAAATAGAGAAAATTTACGAAAACATGGGATTGATTTTAATACGGCAATATTCGTATTTAAAGATCCAAACTATGTAAAAATTTATGATGAAGTACATAGTATTAATGAAGAACGATGGAATATTATAGGAATGGTAAATGATATTACTTTGTTTGTAGTTGAAACTGAAATTACATACAATTTAATACG
>JAISAE010000037.1 GCA_031266875.1 Treponema sp. | reverse complement strand
CCGCCGGCGTCTTTGCCGCGGCTCTTGTCCACGCGGTAAAATCGCTCGAAGATGCGTTCCTGTTCAGCGGCGGGGATTCCGGGGCCGGTGTCGCTTACCGAAAAAATTATCCGCCCTTCCTCCGTGCCGCCTTTGGGGGAAGACGCCGGGCTGTTTTTCTTCAGGGATACGTGGATGTTGCCGCCTTCCCTGCTGTACTTTACCGCGTTGTCCAGTAGGTTGTAGATCAGCTCCTCCAGAATACTTGGCGACCCTGTAAGCGCCGCTGGTTCGCCGTTGAATGTAACGGACAGGCGGCGTTCTGACGCCGCGCCGCTTATGCGCGTCAGAACGCTTTGCGTAAGTGGCAGGAGATCCACGTCTTCCATTGGGAGGGATTCGTTTTGTTCATCCAGATGGGAAAGCATAATAATATCACCGATCAACGTGATAAGCCTCTGCGCCTCCGTATATATGTTCCGGGCAAAATGTCGCGTGTCTTCCGGCTTTGCAAGCCCCTCTGACATAAGCTCCGCGTATCCTGAAATAGACATAAGCGGCGTTTTTAGTTCGTGGGAGACATTCGCGGAAAATTCCCGGCGCAGTTTTTCTCTGTCTTCCTGTTCTGTTACATCCAGAATGACGAGAACCGCTCCGCCGTCCATCGTGGGATTGGCGAAGATACGCAGCCACCTTTCCCCAGCGGAAAGTGTTGTTTCCGCGACAGAGCCTGAAAGTGCTTTTTCTACCAACAGCCTGAACGCCTCCTCCCGCCGCACCGCCAGTACGTTCCGGTTTTCAATGCCTTCGAGCCGAACGTCCAGAAGTTTCAGGGCGCTTTTATTGCAGGAAAGAACCAGCGCATCCTTGTCCAGAATGATCAGGCCCTCGCGCATGTTGCCGGTAATCGTGGTAAACTCAAGCTGCTTTTTCCGCTGCTGCGAAAGCTGGGCTGCTATCATGTCGTTCTGCTTTTTCATACGGGACAGGAGCGGCGTAAGTTCTTCGTAGGTAACGTTGCTTTCCGGCGCGTCAAGATTAAGGCGGTTGACAGGCGCTATAAGCTTGGCCGTTACCCAGGAACTGATCATGGCTGTTAGGCCAAAGATAAACACGGCGATGATAACGGTAATAACGATGATCCGGGCAAACGAAGCAAAGATGCTGTCTGTTGTTTTTGCCAGGCGTAGAACGCTCCCGTCGTTGAGCCTGACAGCGTAGTAGTACGTCTGTTTCCCCACGGTCTTGGAAAAGCGGGTTTCCTCGCCTATGCCGGTTTCTATGGCTTTCTGGACTTCCTGCCGTGAAAGATGGTTCTCCATGGTTTCCACATCAGTGCTTGTTTCAAAAAGCACGCGGCCATCTGCGGCAATGAGCGTGATCCGCGAAAAGCCTCGCCGGGCCGCAGGCGAATCCAGATAGTGTATGCCGGACGATTCTAGGTCAGCGCGGATGTACTCGGATTCAACTACCAGGTCCCGCTTCATCAGTTCCGCGTCATCCCAGTAAACGGCAAAATGGATCAGGGTGGCGGTCAGTAAAATAGAAAAGCCTGCCAGCGCGGACGCGAACAAAAATATGTTACGCCTCATTCGACTGCCTCCATTTTATAACCCACGCCGCGCACGGTCTGAATAAGTCCCCCGCAGGAACCCAGCTTTGTTCGCAGCGTAAGGATATGGGTGTCTACTGTCCGCGTTTCCAGAACAAGGGAGTAATCCCACACTGCCTGGAGAATCTGTTTCCTAGAAAGGACGACGCCTGAATTTTTTAACAGATATACTAATAAGTCAAATTCTTTTAAGGTAAGGACCGTTTCCTGACCGCTGGCCGTAACTCGGCGGCGCGGTATATGTACATATAAACCGTTCATGCGGTATTCATCCTTTTCGCTGCCCGTGTCTGGATTGGAGCGCCGTAAAAGGCTTTTTACCCGTGCCGCAAGTTCCATCATGCCGGCTGGTTTTGCCATGTAATCATCGGCGCCGGAGTCAAGTCCAAGCACCTTGTCGTATTCAGCGCCTTTGGCGGTAAGCATCATAACGGAGATTCTTTTTGTGGACTCGCTTGAACGCAGTTTTTTGAGTATGGCAAGGCCGTCCTCGCCGGGAAGCATGATGTCCAGTATCACAAGGGACGGAGCTGTTTCCCGCACGGTTTCCCAGAATTCCCTAGCGGAGGGGAATCCCTGTGCCTCAAAGCCGGTGCTGCGAAGCGTGTAAACCACCAGCTCGCGTATGTTAGCGTCGTCCTCTACAAGGTAGACAAGGTGTTTCATTTACCGCGTTTCCCAGTGATGTAATATTCGACCCATTCCGCGATATTTTTCGCGTGATCGCCGATGCGTTCCAGGTATTTCGCTATCATAAGAAGGTCGATGCAGGCCTCGCCGTATTCACTGCCTTTTGCGATAAGGGAAATAACTTTGCTTTTAACCTTCATGAACAAATCGTCCACTACGTCATCGTAGTCCATAACCACAAAGGCTTTTTCGAGGTCAGCCGCGACAAAGGCGTCCACGCTGTCGGTAAGCATCTTCGCGGCGGCCCGCGCCATTTCAGCTATGGGGACTTCCTTTACGGCCTCCGCGTTTACGACAAACCGCGACAGTTCCGCTATATCAGCCGCCTGATCGCCGATGCGTTCCATGTCGGTGATCATCCTCTGAGCCGCTGTTATCCGGCGCAGGTCTCCGGCCACCGGCTGTTCACGCAGGAGCAGGTTCACGGAAAAAGACTCTATCTCCCGTTCTTTCAGGTCAATTTCCCTTTCAAGCTCCCAGACCTTTTCCCGCAGGCCGGTGTCTCCGTCCGTCAGAACCTTTATCGCGTTGGCTATGGCCTCTTCGCAGAGCGCGCCCATGAGTATAAGTTCCGTGTGTAAGTTTTCCAGCTGCTTTTGATATGTTTCGCGCATTAGCCAAATCTCCCTGTAATATAGTCCTCGGTACGCTTGTCCCGGGGCATGGAAAAAATAGATTCCGTTGAATTGAATTCAACTATCTCGCCGTGAAGGAAAAAAGCGGTTTTGTCGGAAATCCGGGCGGCCTGCTGCATATTATGAGTAACAATAACAATGGTGTAGCGCTTTTTAAGTTCAGCCGCAAGGTCCTCGATCTTCGACGTGGATATGGGGTCTAGGGCGCTTGTGGGTTCGTCCATGAGCAGAACCTCTGGATTAACCGCAAGCGCCCGGGCAATACAGAGCCGCTGCTGCTGCCCGCCTGAAAGAGACAGCGCGTTCTTTTTCAGCCTGTCCTTTGCCTCGCCCCATATTGCCGCTGACTGTAACGACTGTTCGACTATTTCATCCAGTTTTACCCTGGACTTTACGCCGTGCGTGCGCGGGCCAAAGGCTATGTTGTCGTAGATGCTCATGGGAAAAGGATTGGGTTTCTGGAAAACCATGCCGACACGCTTTCGCAGCAGATTCACGTCCATGGTGCCGTATACATCTTCCCCATCAAGAAGCACGGTTCCGTCAATCCGGCAGTCCGCGACAAGATCGTTCATCCGGTTAATGGTTTTAAGCAGCGTGGACTTACCGCAGCCGGAAGGCCCGATAAACGCGGTTATCTCGTTTTTGGCCACTGAAAGGTTGACGTTTTTCAGAGCCTGATACGCGCCGTAGTGTAGTTGAAGTTCCGTTATACTGATTTTGTCCATTGTACCTCCGTTTATATGTGCGACATTCCACACGCTATTGTTTTGATCCGTCTGTGTGCGACATTCCACACGCTATTGTTTTGATCCGTCTGCCCCCAGTTTTTTTGCCCCTATGCTTGCAAGGGCGTTTATGCCCACGATTAAAACGAGAAGCACTACCGCAGTCGCGTAGGACTGCTTTATATGAAAACCTTCGCTCGAAAGGCTGTACATGTGAACCGCCAGAGTCCGCGCCGAGGAGAACGGGCTATCCGGTATTTCTGCCACTGTCCCTGCGGTAAAGATCAGCGCTGCTGTTTCCCCCACGATGCGGCCAATGGAAAGAATCACCCCCGAAAGTATCCCCGGCATGGCGGCGGGGATCACGATGGAAAAAACAGTCCTTAGCTTACCCGCGCCCAGGGCGAAACTGCCTTCCCGGTAGGAATCAGGAACGGAGAGCAGGGCGTTTTCTGTTGTCCGCATGATGACCGGCAGCACCATGATCGCCAGGGTAAAAGCGCCCGCAAGCAGTGAATACCCCCATCTCAGGAAAATGACAAACAAAAGCATACCGAAGAGGCCGTAAATTATGGAAGGAATACCCGCGAGCGTTTCCGCCGCAAGGCGCACCAGAAGGATCAGGCGGCTCCCGCGCCGGGAGTATTCAGCAAGCCATATAGCCGCGCAGATTCCCACAGGCACTGAGGCAAGCAGGGCGGCAAGGGTAATAACAATAGTATTTACCAGCGCGGGTACAAGCGAAACATTTTCGCTTGTATACTTAAGGGAAAACAGATCAGGTGAAAGGTTGGGAATACCCTTTACCAGTATATACCCAAACAAAAAGATAATAAGGAGCATGGTGATCCCTGCCGACACCATCACCAATAACCTGAGAATGAGGGAGAGTGGCTTATCCCTGTAGCGCCGCCGCTGGATCATCCTTCCACCTTCCTTTTGCTAAGGGATAACAGAATATTGATTATCAGGATAAACACAAACAGCACTACCGCCGTCGAGATAAGCGCCTCTCGATGGAGTTCTGCGGCATAGCCCATTTCCAGCACTATGTTGGCGGTAAGGGTGCGCAGCCCCCGGAAAAGGCTGTGGGGAATTACCGCCTGATTCCCGGCAACCATGATAACAGCCATGGTTTCCCCTATTGCCCGCCCTATGCCGAGAACGATCCCCGCCATTATCCCCTGCCGGGACGCGGGAAGCACGACAAAGAACACCGCCTGCTCATGCGTTGCCCCCAGAGCCAGCGCCCCTTCGTGGTAGGCATCCGGCACGGCGCGTATCGACGCCTCGGATATGCTGACGATAGTAGGAAGTATCATAAAGGCAAGCAACAGTGACGCTGTGAGAAGGCTTTTCCCGCTGCCGCCGAAAAGCAGGCGCAGGGCGGGAACCATCACCACAAGCCCGAAGAAGCCGTAAATGATCGAAGGGATTCCCGCAAGCAGCCCCACGGCCGGTGAAAGGAATGTGTACAGACGCCTCCCGCAAAACTTCGCCATAAAGACAGCGGTGAACACGCCCAGAGGCACGCCGAAGATGATTGCCCCCGCAGTAACATACATACTGCCCAGTATCATCGGCGCTATGCCGAACAGATCGCTCCCCGGTTTCCACGTCCTGCCCAGGAGAAAAGCCGCAGGGCCTATCTTCCCTATAGCCGGAATTCCGTTGATGAACAGGAACAGGCATATCAGAATAACGCAACTGATGCACACACAGGCAGCCGCCGTAAAGATACCGTGCAGTATTTTTTCTTTCATTCTAACACCACTGTTACCTAACGGCGTCCCAAGTTTCGGCCTGGCCCAGATAAATCGCCCGCACTTGCTCCCTGGTCAAATTGCTCAGGGGGTTTGACTTGTTGACAATAACGGCAATGCCGTCAATGGCAATCACCGTGCCAGTAAGCCCTTTTTCTGTTTCGCTGCTTTTCAATTCACGGGAAGCCATGCCAATGTCGCAGATCCCGTCGATGGCCGCGTTCATGCCGGTAGATGAATCGCTTTGCTGTATCTCTATGCTGACACTGGGGTTGAGCTTCGCGTAGGCTTCCTTGAGTTTTTCCATCACCGGCGTTACCGACGAGGAACCAGCGACGACGATCCTGCCAGAGGGCATCGTACTGGCAAAAGCGCCCGTATCATCCCTGCGGACATAGCCGTTAGCCTCAATAACATCCTGCCCATTCCGGCTCATGATAAAACCTATAAAATCTTTTGCCGCTTCCTTTAGCGTGTCTTTAGTGGCGATATAGAAGGGGCGGGTAATGGTATATTCCCCGCTCGCCGCGCTTGCCGTGCTTGGCGCAACCCCGTCTATCGCAAGTGCCTTTACCGTGCTGTTCAGGGAACCCAGTGAGATGTAACCTATCGCGTTCTTTTCGCCCGCAACCGAAGTCATCATAACTGCGGTATTGTTGGTTATTTCCGCGTCAAGGGTAATAGCGTCCCTTTTATCCGCGTCCAGAACCTCGAACAGTTCCGTAAACGCGCTTCTGGTTCCTGAGCCGTCCTCTCGGGACATTACAATGATGCCCTTGGAAGCCGCGCCCAAAGCGCCCTGACCACCCGCAAATACAGGCGCTGAAAGCAACGCAATCAGCGCCAGACCGATAAACTTTTTCACGTTCATAAACATTCCTCCATTGGTTTTGTTCATATCTCAGAGTTACCAAACCAATGTCAAATCAAAAGACGGGTATGTGTCAAATTTATGTAAAGTTTGCGCGCCGCACAGAAGTGAGATAGTGCCAGACACCCACAAGAAGCAAGAGAGCTTCCCGGCCTAGTACCGAAGCGGGTACCACGCTAGTACCGAAGCGGGTACCACGCTAGTACCGGAACGGGTACCACGCTAGTACGTGAATGGGTACCACGCTAGTACCGAAGCGGGTACTAGGCTAGTACCGGAATGAGTACCACGCTAGTACCGAAGCGGGTACCACGCTAGTACCGAAGCGGGTACTAGCCTAGTACCGGAACGGGTACCACGCTAGTACGTGAGCGGGTACCACGCTAGTACCGGAACGGGTACCACGCTAGTACCGAAGCGGGTACTACCCTAGTACCGGAACGGGTACCACGCTAGTACCGAAGCGGGTACCACGTTAGTACCGGAACGGGTACTAGCCTAGTACCGAAGCGGGTACCACGCTAGTACGTGAACGGGTACTAGCCTAGTACCGAAGCGGGTACCACGCTAGTACCAGAACGGGTACCACGCTAGTACCGAAGCGGGTACTACACTAGTACGTGAGCGGGTACCACGCTAGTACCGAAGCGGGTACCACGCTAGTACCGAAGCGGGTACTAGGCTAGTACCGGAATGGGTACTACGCTAGTACGTGAACGGGTACTAGGCTAGGACGTGAGCGGGTCCACGCTCGTAGTTGAATTGCTGGGGCAATGAGCGCCCTTGTCCGGCGTTGACTAAGCGTCTTATAGTATAGAGATAATGCTTTCCCAATTTCTTCCGGTGTTCTTCACCATGTTTATTGTTATCGATCCTATAGGCCTGGTTCCCCTTTACATTGGCCTTTCCTCCCGCGTTGAGCCTGAGCGGAAAAAAAGAATCATCCGCAGCGCTGTATGTATTTCTTTCGGGGTGCTCCTTGGCTTCATCCTCCTGGGGAAGCACATACTCGCCCTTTTAGGCATAGAGGTAGGATCTTTCTTCATCGCCGGAGGTATTATGCTCTTCATCGTTTCTATGGAAATGCTTTTTGGGAAACCAAACCAGTCTAAAGTTTCGAGCCGTGAGCAGTCCGGCGCACCGGGTGGCGAGGAGGATGGTCAGTCGATGGCGGTCTTTCCCCTAGCGATTCCTATGCTGGCCGGTCCCGGTTCCATCACGGCCATCATACTGTATACGGGCAGCGCCGGGGATACCAAGGAAACCGGCTCCATCACGATGATGGTGATGCTGATCCTTGCGCTGCTAATCATCATGGCTATTGTGTGGATTGCCCTCAGAGCCTCCGAGCTTATACTGCGTATTCTGGGCAAGACTGGGGTTTCGGTTCTTGAGCGCATCATGGGGCTTCTTCTTTCGGGGCTGTCAGTGCAGTTCGTCTACGACGGTATTGTGCGCTTGGGTCTGATTCCAGGACTATCGTGAGACAGCAGCCATCACATTCCCCGCCACCAGCGATCCCAATAACCCTGTTACTACCCCTACGACAAACGCTGACTCATTAGCAGTGGTCATCTATCTCACAAATCCCCTTGATACGTTCTGATAAGCTCCAGCTTGAGCTTGCGTAAGCGATCCGTAATCGAAACTTTGTAAATATGCGGGTTAAGAAGCCGTTTATAGCTGTTGTCAAAGGCTTCAAGGCTGTTTTGTGTATGCGCACGGATCGCCTCAAGCGAGGGACTCGGTGATACGAGCGTGCCATGCTCCAAACGCGGGCTGAGTAAAGGCTTCGCGTTTCCTTCAATGGTATGAGAGAAGTGCCGGTAATCCGTGGAGGTGTGCCAGAAGATGTAACTATGCCCCCGCTCAATGGGGTCAGAGGTGGGCGGGTCATCAATGCTGAGTATATCCGCAACCGTCATGCCGCGGGTATCAGTGATGCGCCATACCTGCTTGACAGCGGGATTAGTGGTTTTTTCCGGCGTGTTGGAAAACTTTATGGTTGGAATGAGCCTGCCCTCGCCGTTGTCGTAGGCTGTGAGCTTATACACACCAGTAAAGGCCGACTCGGTTCCACCAGTAACCATCTGCGTACCCACGCCCCAAGTGTTAATGGGCGCATGAGCGTTGGTGAGGTTCTGGATGATAGCTTCGTCAAGATCATTGGAGACTGAGATGGTCGCCTCTGGAAGGCCCGCCGCGTCAAGCATCTTCCGCGCTTCAACTGACAGGTAATGGATGTCCCCAGAATCAAGGCGCACGCCAAAGCTTTTGCCCTGAGCGACCAGCGTTTTACCCACTTTGATGGCATTGGGGAGGCCGCTTTTCAGCGTGTCATAGGTATCGACGAGGAAGATCGTGTTATCAGGGTAGATACTGGCGTAGGCTTGAAACGCAGCTTCTTCGCTCTCATGCGCCATGATCCACGAATGTGCCATGGTTCCCAGCACAGGAATATTGTATTCCTTACCAGCCAGTACGTTGGACGTGCCAGCTGCCCCACCGATGAAAGCGGCGCGTGATGCTGACATGGCCCCATCCCTGCCCTGGGCGCGGCGAAGCCCGAACTCCATGATCGATCCCTTGCCGGAAGCCAGCCAGACCCGCGCTGTTTTAGTGGCAATCAGGCTCTGGAAGTTAATGGTGTTGAGGATCAGGCTTTCGAGTATCTGACACTCAATGAGACCGCTGTCGATCCTGATAAGCGGTTCCTGCGGAAAGACTACAGTTCCCTCGTCCATAGCCCAGAGACTACCGGTGAAGCGGAATGTTTTGAGGTAATCAAGAAAGTCGGCCTCAAAGAAACGCAGGCTTCGCAGGTAGGCAATATCGTCATCCGAGAAACTGAGGGTCTGGATTGTTTCCAGCAGGGTTTCCAGGCCGGCGAATAGCGAAAAGCCTCCGTTAAAGGGCTGGCGGCGAAAGAACATCTCGAACACAGCCCGTCTGTTCATGCCCTGCTTCCAATAGCCCTGAGCCATGGTCAGGGAGTAGAAGTCCGTGAATAACGCTGAGGTCATAGTATCCATTCCTTTGTTCCAGCGAGCGCAATACCCGCCTTGCGCATAGCGGTAAACGCTGCCTGCTCTGACCCTGCCGGCATATTCACAGCTCGCACCGCGTCAATAAGTACAGTAACCTGATAACCCAGATGTACAGCGTCAAGGGCGCTGTACAGTACGCAGTAATCAGTAGCAAGCCCGCCAATCAGCACAGTAGTAACGCCAAGTACCTTGAGATAACCGTCAAGGCCGGTCGGTGTGGTCCGGTCGTTTTCAAAGAAGGCGGAGTATGAATCAAGGTTTAGCCTGAATCCTTTTCTGATAATGAGCTGCACTGGGTTCAGGTTCAGGCTTTCGTGAAACTGAGCGCCTTTAGTTCCCTGCACGCAGTGGTCGGGCCAGAGCGCCTGGCCATCAGCGCTGTTACCAACGGCGTTTGAAGCCGCAGTACGTGCCGAAGCAAAGGACGCATGGCCGCGTGGGTGCCAGTCAGCGGTGGCAATGACCTTGCCGCCATGGTCTACGCAGTATTCCGCCAGTGCGTTAAGCGGGGCGATGACGGTTTCGCCGTCCCTGACCTCCAAGGCGCCGCCCTTGCAGAAATCGTTCTGTACGTCAATGATGAGCAACGCTGTTCTGGCGAGCGTTGTTTCAATACCATTGATTCCTTCCATAAGTTATGCTCCTTTTGGTGAGTTTGACTTGTTCACCAGCGCAGGAAGCGTATCGCTTTTTTTGGCACGTTTACAAGATCGCTTCAGGCATACGCAGTCTCAGTGTCTGGCACCGTTGGGTAAACGGAATAGTAGGGTCCGCGAATGAACGCGAATTTCCGCGAATTACACTGATACATTAGCGTTCATTCGCGTAATTCGCGGACTCTTTTCTTCTTGTCGAACTTACGTTAATTGAGCCCTGTTTTGAGCCAATTCAATTGGGTAAAAAGATCAAAAGAGTTCCTTGCTAGTCCTGATTTCCCCTAAGACTGAGCGCGAGTTCTTTCCAGACCAGCTTGTCCTTTTCGGAAAGCTTGGCAAACTCTTCCTGCCGGCCATAAGCGGAAAGCTCGATAAACTGACTGGTGCGCGTGAACAGGGTCTCGAACTTGCGGTTGTGGAACTCGGTGAGCCACGCCGGAATACGCCTGGCAAGGGAGATGAGACGCGCATAATGCGGGGCGCAGAGGCCGTCAGAAGCAGTGAAGTATGCCTGCACTTCCTGCCCGGTTTCGTCATGGTCCGACTGGATAAGAAAGGTGAGGTATTCCTTTTCGATGTTGTCCTGCTCCACGCATACAGGACAGCGCTCGACAGGACGCCAGGGCTTGCGTTTCTTGAAGGAGATTAGCCGGTCTTCAAGAATGTCCCGCCCCAGAATGGCAACGGCAAGTCCGTCCCGAAAGGATTCAAGACCCCGTGAATGAAACGCGCAGAAACCACCGGCCAGCCGGTACGCCTTACGGAAACTCCGGTCTGAGACATGCTCAAAGAGCGTGTTGTCGATGTACTGTTCCGCCCGCCGCGACACAATACGGCAGAGCGGACAGCCTGATTCAGCGCAGGCGTCCCGCAGTTCAAAGAAGTTGATGTGCTTAGCGACCGCCATTATGATTTGACCTCCACACTGCCGTTGCTACGGCCAATGAAAACCGTAGGACGCAGTTTCGTGAAAAAGCCGTTCTCCACAACTCCGGCGATCAGCTTGAGTTTTTCCTCAAAGGCACGGGGGTCAACCGGCGTCTTGAAACGAATGTCCAGCAGGAGATTTCCGTGTTCCGTGATGATTGGCCCGGCCTTGCCCACCGCGTTTCTCAGCGTAACCAGCGCGCCCAGTTGTTCAAGGGATTGGCAGATGGGAATCCTCGCCTCGGCGATGATTTCAAGAGGAACCGCGAAACGCAACCCCAGGTTATCCACGCGCTTGGACTCGTCAATTACAATGGCGTAGGCGTCCGAACTGTAGGCTACGATTTTTTCCAGAAGTAACGCGCCGCCGCCGCCCTTTACACAGAGGTTCTCGTTGTCAACCTCGTCTGCGCCGTCAATCGTGAGGTCGAGTCGTCCCGCGATTTCAGGCGAGTTGAGCGAATACAGGGGAATCCCCAGTTCCTCACAGGCGATCATAGTCTGGAAGCTGGTGGGAACTACACGGATATTCTGCAAGACCCCTTGTTTCAGCAAAGCCCCCACATAATAGACTGCGTGAATGGCTGTGGAACCAGTTCCCAGTCCCAGCTTCATGTTACTCTTTACCCGCGCTTCAACTACTGCCTTGCCGGTAAGTGCCTTGATTTCTGATTGTTCCATATTTCCTTATACCTTGGTTAAAATGTCATACGAGACATGAGATGGTAGGGGAAGTCCATGCCTAAAAAATGTCTGTACTGCAGCTGAGCCTGTCTGATGAGCATATCGAAGCCATTGAGTACACGACAGCCGGCTTCTGAAGCGCGTTTTAACAACATGGTACGCTCAGGCTTGTAGACAAGGTCCATAACCACCTCAAAGCCGCTGAATCGGTAAAATTCAAGTGGATCGTACTCTTCATAGCCGATCATACCGACTGAAGTGGTCTGGATGATGATATCCGCGTATTTTTTTATGAGGTCAATGCCCTTGCTGTCGAGGCGGCGCCATGCGAAGTTGTATTGCTCGGCCAAATCCCTTGCCCTGAGTTCAGTACGATTAAGAATAAGCGCCTTGCCGCCCAGCCTGAATACCTCCGAGGCGACTGAACGCGCCGCGCCGCCCGCCCCAACAATGGTGATCCGCTTCCCCTTGAAGTTTTTCTTACCAATGAAGTCCAGCAGTGAGCTTGAAAAACCATGGGCGTCTGTGTTGAAACCATTCCAGCCCTCCGGTGAGCGTACGATAGTGTTGCAAGCCCCGATGGATGTTACCTCTTCAGTAGCGGAGGACAGATAGGGTAACACAGCTTCTTTGTGCGGAATCGTTACTGACACGCCTTCCATACCAAGTTCCTCTGCCAGTTTCAGGAACGCCTCAATAGAATCGCTCTGAAATGGTACATACACTGCGTCGAGGTTTTCAAATTTGAAAACAGCGTTAAAAATGGAGGGACTCAGGGTGGTTTTCAGGGGGAAGCCTGTAATCCCGAAGATGCGGGTTTGGCGGCTTATAGAACGGAACCTGAAGAGTTCCGCCAGTTCCTGCGGATCAAACTGCCCCGGAGCCGCGATTGGAGAATCAGGCTCGCCCTTTGCCGAGGCATACGATATTTGGGAACCAAACTGCTCCGCAAGTATACGGCTTGGCGCGCCAAACGGACCCATGCACACAAGAATCTTGTCCATATCAGCGGTTTGCTTTGCCGCGATAAGTACCCTAAGCATATCTTCGATGGAATGGGGCATAACCGCGAGCTTCACCAGCTCATCACCCACCCGGCGCAGGCTCTTAATCTGCGTGACCAAATCCTCGTCAACGCCGTTGATATTATGCTTTGAGCGAATGATTCGCGTACCAAAGCTCCTGACCGCCTCCTCAATGTTTAGCACGTCAAGGCAGTCCTCAAGATCGACAAAGGCAAAGTTATGGCGGCGATCCGTCTGAGCAAAGGCAAGCGCACGGGAGAAGAGGCTGATCCGGTTTCCTTCGCCGCCCGTGAACTGGCCGCCATCCACCTTGCGCCGAATCGTCAGGATAAGCGGCAGCCCGGCCATTGTTGGAAAACGCCTGATATGCAGACGCTCGTCAGCCTCAAGGCAATCGACCCGCAGTTCAGCGATGTCCACATACTTACGATACTTGTTAAGAACTTCCAAATCCTGCGCAAGGGTCTTGCTTGTTAAACAAATGCATAATTTCGCCATCAGGTACTCCAAAAGTAAGTTAAAAGTCAGACCTATAGATACGGATCACTGACACCAGTGAATCAATGAAATCAAGACGTAACACAAGAGGCCAGCCCCGGCTTGGCAACGAATAGAGCGTACAGTTATCATAGTTCTCCACAGGCCAGCGGAGCATTGCCGCGCTTGACGAACGGCTGTCCCCGACATTAACCCCATAGGCGCTCTGTAGAGAGAGTTGCCACACGCGATCCTTATACACATAAAAGCTAAGGCCGTTGTTATATATGAAGATGACATCATCCTGCCAGTCTTCTAGTCCCCGTTCAGGGTATACAGCCATAGGAACGCCAAAAAGGGAAAGTAACTCAGCCAGAGTCAGCCCTATAAACGAGGATGGGTCATTAGTATCAATGGTGTTAAATTGAACCGTAGATGTGGTCCATTGCGGCGTGTTTGGGCTCTGTGGCGAGAGCGTGGTACACGAGGCAAACATAAAAAACAAAAGCCATTGGATATGTTGCATAGCTTACTCTAGCCGTAAACAGCGAAAACAACAAGGCGGCGCGGGGCTTTATACGCGCCGCTGGTATTTGATACGATGAGCCATGAAGTTGTTCTGTCTTCTTTGGATACCGTTCTTCTATCTCTTCTGGTCATCAATATCCTCGGACGAGGGGCTGGATTCCGGCGGACTCTGGGCATTACTGCTTGGGAGCATCTACGCGGTAGTAGTATTCTTCTTCGGCCCTTTCATCAAAGAAGGAGGCGGCTTTGGCTATTCCCGCTGGCTCAGTATCAGCGTTGACTTGGTGAGTGTGCCTGCGCTGGCGCCTTTCGTGGTATTCACGCTGTTCCTGCCATTCCGCGTATGCCGCGATGTTACCCGCTTTACCCTACTCTGGCTCATTCCCGATATGCTTATCAGGATTATCACGTGGAATGTCCGAAATGATCCCATCCAGCTTATCCTGGTGCCTATACTGCGAACCGCTATTGCTATGGGTATATCCGGCTGTATCCGGCTTGTCATACGTGGCAAAGTTCTGGGCATAATTACCGCGAGTCTGGTTCTGCTTGCCCTGCCCTTTGCAGCCTCAAGTTGCTACTGGTTCTTCTTTTGCCAGCGCCCGCGTGAGGGTTTTATTCTGCTTGCCATAACCCTGACTCCTATGTTGCTTCATTGTGCGTTCCAGCTGTCAAAGGGTTTTGTAAAATCTGTGAAAGCGAATCAATAGATTCACTGGTATAGGTCAAAGCGAATCCCACACCGGTGGCGTAGTTTCTGGGCCTATCATCTTGCTGGCCCAGGATGAAGAGAGCGGCAGCTTGCCGTGCGTGAAAGGCCAGTTCATGCGCGGGTTAAGGTTGCCGTTCTTTTTTTAGTCTACCGCGTACAGACGGCACGGTGTTTCTGCCCGGCCGTCATGGAGCGGTTGCCATAACGCCACGCTACAGGAGGGCTTCCTGTGGTATGGATTGCGCCCCACCCCGCGAGATTGCTGCCGGGTGTGTGCCGTACGTTTCTACGCGGGCGACGGGGGCGTATCACCTTTATTAGGAAGGAAACATGCAAACATATTGGCTGGTTGAGTCTAGCTACTACGATGATGGGACTATTTCAGCGCGTCTAGTTGGTTCAATTCAGGCTGAAG
>JAISAE010000090.1 GCA_031266875.1 Treponema sp. | reverse complement strand
TAAAGCATCGCAGGGTGCTGCGCTAAAGCATCGCAGGGTGCTGCGCTAAAGCATCGCAGGGTGCTGCGCTAAAGCATCGCAGGGTGCTGCGCTAAAGCATCGCAGGGTGCTGCGCTAATGCTTCACGCTATCACGAGTTAAGGCTGCGCGGGATGCCGCGTTAAAGAAAGAGTGGTAAGGGTGAGGCTGGGGAGTTCGGGCTGATACTTCAGGCGGTGATACTCGACGCTGAGAGTGTGGTGAATCCGCTATCCGACACCAGAGACGAATGGTACTCCCAGTTTAACTGTGTAGCCCTTATATTTGGCCGCAAAGCTTGGTTCACCCATCACATTCATATATTCAAACAGCGCCTTAACCCGTCTTTTCAGAGTGCTTACGCCTATACCTTGTTCTGTGGCAATGGCGCTATACTTTTTGCCCGCAAGAATCTCCTAGATCACCACCACATCCTGACTATCGAACTTATCGTGGGGAAGCGTGAGTATCTTTGCAGGCGGCGAAAAAGGCAGCCCCACAGCTTCAGGTTCAGCAGGCGATGAGAGAGGCGACACAGCTTCAGGTTCGGCAAGCGGCGAGAGAGATGATGCTGCAACATCGGTTCCAACGGACAGCGAAAGAGACGACGCTGCAGCTTCGGGTTCGGCAGGCGATGAAAGGGGCGACGCCACAGCGTCGGTTTCAGCGTGTTTTTTGTAGATGTTTTGAATTCTATGCCTGAGCAGGAATGCGCCTATGCCCACTATAAGGAAGACCGCCACCAAGCCTTCTATAGTATTAACCAAAATTTTTCCACCATAGCGTATCTGTGAAAGCAGGGCCGCGACTAACACCATAGCTGACAGGGTAAGTTTGAGCTTCCGGCGTGTGGCAAAAAACCCTTTTTCCATTGCAAAAGCCAGGCCTAAGCAATACATCAGAAACCCCGGAAGATTTCCTCCTTCTATCAAATGAAAAAGTCCCCATGCACAGCAGAAGAATGTGTAAATATAAAACTGACACGGGAAAACTACCAATACCACACAGCCTAGCAGAGTGCTTATATAGAGTGGCGCCATCTTGGCTGATGGTATGATATTCTTTTCATTGAATTCGTAAGGAGGTATAAGGTTTAAGTAGAGGTTCCCTATGGTTACAAATCCCCATACGACGAGCGCAATGACCGCTATGATTCGCCAGTAGGTCTTCTCGTCTAAACTTTTCATAGTTACCACAGTTGATCTTCATATACGTCCGGCAGAATGTCATCCAGCACCGCGCAGGGGCAAGCCTGAAGCTCCTTGCTCAACGTGAGCCGCATTGCCTCCGCGTCCCATGCCCCATCGTTAAGGGGGTTGTAGACACTGCGGCGCAGGTCGTCTTCGCGGCTGCGCTCGTAGCCCGCGAGCATAAGCAGGGCAAGCTGGCTCATGCCGTGCCTGATAATGTCCGGGTTGCCGCCTTTGAACGAAGAGAGGAGCCGCAGGCGAGTAAAGGGGCTGGCGTTATCCGCTGGAGTATGATCGCCGATGAGTCTTCCACCGCGCAGTTCGGTCATATACACCGCCAGATGAGCCAGGGCAGTGCGCTCCGCTTCCTCACAGCCCGCGGCAAAGGGAATGGCGGCAACAAGCCGCGCTGTTCTGTTGTTGGCAAAGGCTGTGCTTTCTTGGCTGGTAAACCGGAACGTTTCAGCCACGCTCTTACAGAGCAGGTTCCAGGGGAAAGGTTCCACGGACAAGGGCGCCGCTGGTTTCTGGGCAGCGCGACGGGTAATGCTTAAGATAGCGTCATTCATAAAATTCTCCTATATTAGTAAGTGTAGAGAAATGCTACATCAGCTTGCATGTGTAGTCAAGAAAAATCGCAAACTTTTTCAAGCAGCGGTTTGGCAAGCAAATTCCATGCCAAGCTGTCTTGAAAAACGCTCAATGAGACCAAGTGAGACCGGTGAGACTGTTACATGAGACTTGTGAGACCGTTGCATGAGACCCGAAATATGCTATTTTTTTCAAAATTAGCTTGATTTCTCATCGGAAGCGTGGTAATCTATGATTCTAGAGAAGCTATTGATAAAAATAGCTTTGGGGAGAACACTACGTTCTATTAAGGAGGATCCGTTGTTAAAAGAATCCATGTACAATCACTATCTGCCGCAAGAGGGCTATACGCTTGTCTATAACCATCTGACAAACTCGATTGGGCGGATTATGAACCAGGGGGAGCTTGCGAAGATTCAGCAGACCCTTGAGCAGGGCCAGACCCCTGACAGCCCGCTCTTTGCCAGCCTTGCGCGGGATGGCTTTTTTGTTGATGATACGTGGGAGGAAGAGTACGCCGCTGAGGTTCGCTACATAAGCAGAAGGTATTCCAGCGGATTGGACGCGACCATTCTCGCGTCTGAGCAGTGCAACTTCCGATGCGTCTATTGCTACGAGGAGTTTAAGCGGGGCAATATCAGCGAGGCAGTCATTGATGCCTTCATACGATATGTAAGAAAGAATCTGAGGAGCTATACCAGCGTCGCTCTCGGTTGGTTTGGCGGAGAACCTTTACTTGCCGCCAAAGAGATTGAGCGAATCTCAACGGCTGTCATGGGGCTTTGCGCTCACGCACGCAAGCCTTTTGCCGCAAGCATGACTACCAATGGGTATTTGCTGGACGTTCCCATGATGGAACGTATGCTGCGCTGCAAGGTGTTCCACTACCAGATTACTCTTGATGGTCTAGCTGAAAGCCATAACAAGACCCGCGTTCTTGCCAATGGGGGGCCGAGCTTTGAGCGAATTATCGCCAACCTGAGAGCAATCCGCGATCAGGTGAAATCCCTGTTCTTTCAGATAGCGATACGCATGAATGTTACCAAATCCCAGATTCCGCTTATGGAAGAGTACGCCGCGTTTATGGCCGCTGAGTTCGGGAAAGACCCGCGCTTCAGCTTCATGTTCCGTCCTGCGGGTGATTGGGGCGGTGAGCGGGTACATGGCGTAAAGGATGAGTTGGTATCGTCTTTGGACGCTGTGTACGAATCGCTGTTGCGTAGCGAGGCAAAGTTGAACTATGACATCAATCTTAGCTTGATGGGTAATCCCACCTGCTATGCCGCTGACCAAAACTCTTTTATTCTGGGCAGTGACGGAACCATCTATAAATGTACGGTCAGGTTTGACAAAGAGTATAACCACCTGGGACGTATCAGCGAGAACGGAGACCTGCTTATTGATTATACAAAGCTGAACCGCTGGCTTGTTCAGCCCGCGCAAAAAACAGAGGAGTGCGCGGCGTGCGCGGCCTGGACTTTGTGCCGGAACCGCACCTGTCCGGCAAAGACTTTTGACACGGAACGGACTATGACGTACTGCGGTTATGAGCGCGAGTCCCTTGATCCTGTTATCAGGCTTATGGATCGCTCAAACAGCGACTACATTAGGGTATATGGGTGAGGCTGTCATGGAAAATATGGATATAAAAGAAAAGATACTTGGATGTCTTGAGAACCTTGGGGTTTTCGCTGACGCGGGCGAGAATTTCTTGCTCAATGAATACATCAAAGATTCGATGACCTATATGATGTTCCTTGTGGGATTAGAAGAGGCTTTCGGTGTTGATATTCCCGACGAGTATCTCAGCTCAGTAATTAGTCCTGAGCAAACACTGGAAGGTCTATGCGGTGCGCTGGAGGCCCTGCTTGAGGCAAAGGTTCTGTAGTGCGTTTATTGTGGAAGAAGTGCGCTGTTAGCGTGATTTTTCAGACTTGTCCGATGAATAATTTTTGTTTTCAGGGCAAGTTTATTGCTAAGAAATTTGATAAAAGGAGGTAAGCCATGGAAAAGCCTGTGAAAAAGACTTTGTGCAAGCCGCAAAGGGATGGTGAGGATCTTGGGGTGAATGTCTATGAGAATGAAGTATGCGGCAACGCCAATTGTCCTTCAGGATGTGTTGTCAATGAATGTGTCATCAACAGCCCTCGGTGGTGTTACACGTAACGAAAGGGGTGTTTAGCGAATGCTTACAGCTTCGTTGGCGTAAGGGGAAACTTTGTTTCCGAAGAATTTATCCGGTGAATATCCATTCGCCGGACATATAGTACAAGTGTTTACTTTGGAAGAAGCGTGCTGTTAGTGTGATTTTTCAGGGTTGTCTGGTGAATAGTTTCTATTTTCAGGACAATTCTGTTGTTAAGAAATTTGATAAAAGGAGGTAACCTATGGAAAAGCCTGTGAAAAAGCCTTTGTACAAGCCGCAGATGGACAGTGTTGACATCAATGTGAATGTCTATGTCAATGAGCTATGTGACAACACCAACTGTCCTTCAGGATGCACTATCAATAAATGCGTCGTTAATAATACTCTCCTTTGTTGGTAAATAAAGGTTGGATGTTTAGCGAATGGCTGAGCTTCTGTAGGTGTAAGTGCGGAAGCTTTGTTTTCCAAAAGGTGTGTCCGGTGAATAGCTATTTGCCGGACATTTTATTAAGATAAAATGAGGTAAGTCATGAAAAAGCCTTTGTACAAGCCGCAGACTGGCGTTGTAGACATCAACGTGAATATCTATGTCAATGAACTATGTAACAATGAACCAGGCGACAATGGCATCTGTGGAAATACTAACTGTCTACCGGAAGGTTGTAAAACCAATGATGGCTGCAAAATCATGATCAACGCCACCTACTGGCGCTGGTGTCATAAGTAAATGTGTTTGGCGGATTGTGCCATAGCGTCTGTTGTCTTAAAGTGTCCGGTGAATACTGGTTCGCCGGACACTTTATAGGAGATAAATCATGAAAAAGTCTAAATCTCTGTACAAGCCGCAAAGGGATAGCGTGGATCTTGGTGTGAATGTCTACAGCGACGAAATATGCAACAACCATAAGGCGGGTTGTATGTGCTCCCACAACACCTTTAAAGGCTGTGGACGTGGACATGATTACAACAGTGCTGCAGGTTGTAATTGCTTCCACAACCTTCCTGAAGATTGTGGGCCTTTCAACGTCGTTCCAGGTTGTAGTTGCTAAAGATGTTTGCAAGGCGGAACCTTTGTTTTCGCGGGATGTGTCCGGTGAATACCTATTCGCCGGACAGTTTATTAAGGCAAGCTGATTAGGGGGAAGAACTATGAAACAACTGCCGATTAAACTCAGGCCGGCAATAACATCTGAGTGCTGGACGTATAACAGAACGTGTATTATTGAGACTGATCCATCCGGCCCGGAATGGGTTGCCAGTCATTACACGCTGTTTATGCACAGCGGCGGGCATATCAGCTTTGGTGATGGATTTGATAAACCTTCCATGAGCTACTATGATATTCTTGAACACCAGTGCGTGCCTCTGGAACAGTACGGCGCAAGGGAACTCATACAACGCTTTGAGCAGTGGATAGATGAAGGGTACTATGTTATTGTTGATGTGAACCTTGGGGACCTGGTTAAGGACTATAAGAACTTTAAGGTACATGAAATACTATTGTATGGCTATGATGAGCAGAGGCGCGTTTTTTACAGCCCCTTACAGAATGAGAGAAACGGGCAGTTTGAATCCTTCGAGTTGGAATACGACGTTATACCGCCCGCAATAGAAAGCGTTGTTGCGTATTATCGTGAAGCGCCGCTGGATCGCTTTGAGCGGTTTTTTAATTTCTTTTATCCGCTGAGTAAACTGAAGATCATTCCCATACGCCGTGATGATAATATGTTTATTCTGAGGGCGTTTAAGAAGCTGGAAGCGGAGTATTATTACAGCAACTGCCTTGAGATTAGCCGGTATGGGCAAAAGCATGAGCTGGAAGAGAAGCTGGCGCATTATACTGGTTTAGGGTGTCTTATTGGCATGAGGGAAATGCTGAGCCACATGATAGAAGGCGCGGAAACAACGCCTCCGCATGATCCGTATCCCAACATAGACAAGGTTACTAACCTCTTCACGCTCTATGAACACCGCTGTATCATGCGTTCTATGCTTGAACTGCTGCGGGAAAAATTGGATATAGACAACGAAGCGTACAACAGCGCCTTTGAAACCTATTGCTCCGGCATAGCGAGTATGCGGGAATCTTATTTGCTTATGAAAAAGTCTCAGATAAGCGGTAAGCTGAACTCGTTGCCGGGAATTATACAGCGTCTAGATGTTATTTATGAAAGCGACTATGACTCGCTGCGAATCATGGACGACATAGCGAGGGAAAAGATGAGTGAAAGGCTCTGAGATTTTAGAAAGAAATGTGCTGTTAAGGAGGCAAGCCATGAAAAAGACGTTATACAAGCCGCAGGCTGGCGATGTAGACATCAACGTTGAGGTCTATACTAATGAAAGCTGCAAGACACCTAATAGAAACTGTACTAACCATGTATGTAAAGACAGTCCTTGTGACGGTTCTATCAAATGGCCTAAAATTAGGAACGACCCTTGTGTAAACTATACTTGTATAAACGACCCTTGTTAAGCATCTAGTGGCGCTGAGTGGAAATTTTGTTTCCACAGGAATGTATCCGGTACATATCAGCCATTCACCGGAGATTTTTGAGTTTTGGAGATGTTATAAATGAAGCATAAGGCGGGCAAGCACTGGTTTATTGGACTGAGCTACATGGTGAAAGTCTATTGGAAATATCATAAACCAACGCTGTTTTATCAGGTGGTAGTCTGCGTATTGGAAGGCGTTCTGCCCTTTGCGGGTATTGTGTTTCCCAAGTATATCATTGATGAATTGACCGGCGCTCATGACATTAACCGCATTGTCTTCTTTGTTACTGCCCTGCTCCTGTGCAGTCTCTTTGGCAATACGCTCATTGGCTTTATTCAGGCACGGCGCGAGTTGGGTCAGGCGCGTATTTACAATGGCTGGGCAATGGACTTGGCCCAGCGTTTGTATGAGGCTGACCTTGAGCGGATTGAGGCTTCGTCGTTTTTAGACCTGCAATCCAGGGCCTACAAGTTTCTGGAGGCTGACGGCTATGGTTTTGGCGCGGTACTAGGAAAGACCGCAGATATAGCTGGTCAGATTATCACCCTTGTTGGCATCATCTCCATTATTTCGCTTCTTAACCCTTTGGTGATGCTGGTTTTCATTGGTTTAGTGATTATCACTACCCTGTTCAACTCACAAAACAAGAAGGTCAGCGTTGAATTGCAAATGGGACTGCCGCCGATTCAGAGAAGGCGAAGTTATTATAGCAGTCTGTTTTCCAATAATCTTTGCACAAAAGAATTGCGGGTCAATGCCATGGGGCCTTGGGGCTTAAAAAAGTTCAGTGAGTATGTAGGGTATTTCTATGATTTTGTCAAAAAATGGTGGGCTAATAATCTGAAAGCGCAGGTGTTTGGCAATGGCGTTGCGTTTATTCAGCAGGGCGTGGCGTACGCCTATCTGGTCTATGGCGTGGTAAACGGGCAGTTCGGTATAGGCAGTTTCACCATGTACCTTGCGGCGATCAACGCCTTCTCAGGCTCGATGAATATGGTTATGAATAACATTATTGACATACGCCGCTACAGCGATTATTACGACGCGGTGGATGAGTTTATGAACATGCCGAAGCGTCAGCGGGAGGGCAAGCGTGCGCTGACGCTGGAAAAGCCGCCTTCGCTGGAATTCCGCGATGTGTCGTTCCGCTATCCGGGGCAGGAAGCGTTCACGCTCAAGCATATCAGCATTGTTATTCCGGCTGGCCAAAAACTATCGGTAGTTGGCGAGAATGGCGCGGGAAAGACCACGTTCACGAAACTGCTCATGCGCCTCTATCGTCCCACAGAGGGCGTTATTCTCTTAAACGGCGTTGATATTCAGGAGTATGATTTTGATGATTACGAAAGAAATTTTTCAGTGGTATTTCAGGATTTTGTCTTGTTTGCCGCGTCTTTGCGGGAGAATGTAACAGCGGGCCGTGATGTGGACGACGCGAAAACCACAGACGCGCTGCGGCGGAGCGGGTTTTCAGACAAGCTGGACCGGCTTGAGAAAGGGCTTGATACGCCTATTTACAAAACGATGGACGAAACCGGCTTTGAGCCGTCCGGCGGGGAAGGGCAGAAGATTGTTATGGCGCGGGCGCTCTTAAAAGACGCGCCGGTCATCATACTGGACGAACCAACCGCGGCGCTTGATCCACGGGCTGAATATGAAATCTACATGAACTTCAACAGCATGGTGGCGGGCAAGACTGCGGTGTTTATTTCGCACCGGCTTTCCAGCGCCCAGTTTTGCGATAAGATAGCGGTGTTCAAGAACGGGGAAATCGTGGAACACGGTTCCCACGCGGAACTCGTGAGCCGCAGCGGGCTGTATCACGAGCTTTTTAGTATGCAGGCGCAATTTTATGGGGAGCAAGATGGAGAAAAGCATTAAGATCGCTCTTTTGGACACAGGCGTTGACCTGAGTCATCCGGTGTTTGGCGGCGTGGATATACCACAATTTGTGTATCACAATAAGGGGTTTGAGCGTTCTGATTATAAGCCGAAACAGGGGCATGGCACGGCGATTGCCTCTATTCTGGCGAAAAGCGCCAGACACCTGGAAACCCAGTTTCCGTGCGCGATTACGTCTTTTGTGCTTTTTGAGGACACGCTCACCAATGGCGCGGTTGCGCCTGTTTCTGTCAGCCGGTATAGCGCGGTTTTGTCAGCGATAGTATCCGGCGAGCGTTTTGACATTATCCACATGAGCCTCGGAGTCCGGCAATACAAGCGCGAACTTGAAGAACTATGCGCGGCATTCAGGGAACGGGGAAGCGTTATTGTTTCCGCCTTTGATAATGCCGGCTATGTTTCTTATCCAGCGGCGTTTTCTGGAGTCATTGGCGTGGCAGCGTCGCCGCAATGCCAGAAGAACACTGATTTTGTGTTTGTGAGCGAAGACGGCATTGTTAATGTGCAAGCCAAAGGCGGAAATCAGCGCCTGCCGTGGCTGAATAAATCGTACGTTATAACCCAGGGTTCGAGTTTTGCCGCCGCGTATGTGTCCGCGTTTCTGGCAAACGCGCTTCATGGGGGAACGCCGCCGGACGCGCTGCTCAAACGCCTGAAAGAAAACGCGCTGTATGTTTTCCCTGAGAAAAAACAGGTGAAACACACGGCTTTCTCCTGGGGTTCCAGCATAAAAAAGGCGCTCGTGTTTCCGTTTAACAAAGAAACAACCAGTATTTTACGTTTTTCCAGTTTATTGCCCTTTGAGATTGCCGGAGTTTTTGACCTGAAACTGTCCGGCAACATCGGGCGAAAGATACAAAGCTTTGACAGCAAGCAAACCTCTGTTGTACAAAACATCGACGCCTGCCCCTGGGACGATTTTGACACCCTGATCCTCGGCCATACTAACGAACTGGAATTTTTC
Organism: Treponema sp.; assembly: GCA_031266875.1. GTDB lineage: Bacteria > Spirochaetota > Spirochaetia > Treponematales > Breznakiellaceae > JAIRMT01. The sequence goes on along the minus strand of JAISAE010000090.1, from coordinate 3,912 downwards.
AGCAAGACCCACATACGCAAGCGCCTGATCGAACTGTGCCACGAGCATAAAAAGAACATATTTAGCTTTGATGATGAACTGTTTGACACAGACACGCGGACTGCCTTTGCCAAAGCAGGGCTTGGGCTCTATGACCCAGTTATGATGTCTGACACTGTAGAAACTTCGTTCTCGCCGGAAACCCTGGGCAAGATGTATCTGCTCAAAACGCCGGTCTTGGGCATATTCGGCACCTCTAGTCAACAGGGCAAGTTCACCCTGCAACTGCAATTACGCAAGCGTTTCCTGCGCGACGGCTACACGGTCGGGCAGTTAGGAACCGAGCCGGAGAGTCTGCTCTTTGGCATGGACTGGGTGTATCCCTTTGGGTATCGGGGCGCTGTTTCTCCTAATCCATATACCAATATTCAATACCTCAACTACTGCATGGCGGACATGGACCGGAAAGACTACGATGTGTTAATGGTAGGATCACAATCCGGTACGCTGCCCATGGTCTACAGTCAGATTGATAATTTCCCCCTTAACTGCATCGACTTTCTGCTTGGAACCCTCCCTGACGCGGTTATACTCTGTATCAACCCCCACGACCAGATCGCGGACATTAAGCGGACGGTGTCCGGCATAGAAGCCTTAGCGCGGTGCAAGGTTATTGCGTGCAGTTTGTTTCCTTTAGGCTATACAAGCGAATGGGGCATTATCTCTGGCGCGAAACACCTCATAGAGCCGGACGCGCTGGCCACGTTCAAGGCCGCGGTGGAAGAGGCGCTGGGCGTTCCATGCCATGTACTTGACGAGGAGGCTGGGCCAGAGGCGCTGTATCAGGCAAGCGTTGAGTTTTTCGCACAGGAGCGCGACGCTGGACTAAGAGGCGCTTGAGACGCGATGCGTTGACGCGAGGCAACGCGACCCCATGCGTATGTTTCATTCTATGGTACACATAAACCAACTACGAATGATAGCGGGCTATACGCCTTACGAGCCAATTTTTAAGACAGACTCTCGCCCAAGCAAGCGGCAAGCAATTACGAGACCCTCTTTCCCCTAAATCTGTACTTTTTTACGCAATTCGGGTAAAAAAATACTTTTCCCTTGCTTAAAAATGCCCTTTCCCCTTTCCATAGAATAGTCTTTTCTAAAGACTTTTCCTCCAAGTCTTTAGACTTTTCCTCTAAGTCTAAAGACTTTGACTCCACGTCTAAAGACTTCATCTCTAAGTCTTTAGACTTTGCTCAGAAGTCTGTAGACTTCACTCTCACGTCTAAAGACTTTGCTTCTAAGTCTAAAGACTTCATCTTCACGTCTAAAGACTTTACTATCACGTCTTTAGACTTTGCCCTCACGTCTAAAGACTTTACTCTCACGTCTAAAGACTTTGCCTCCAAGTCTAAAGACTTCATCTCCAAGTCTAAAGACTTCACTCTCACGTCTTTAGACTTTACCTCCAAGTCTTTAGACTTTGTTCTCAAGTCTTTAGACTTCACCTTCAAGTCTAAAGACTTTGCTCCGAAGTCTAAAGATTTCACTCTCAAATCTATGAAACTAGGCGCGGTGATGGACTGACATACCTCTCTGGGACAAGAATATGCTGGTCTTCTACCGGCCTCTGGCCTAAGCGATAGTGGATCGCCCGCTATAGCCCTAGCGTGCGTTGGTCGTTGACTGTTTAGAGGATCAATCTTGACTTGTAGTCAATGTATGTGTATGCTGCTATCGCTGATTAGGAGCCTATCCTACAGTGCCAATACGTAGTTTTGTGGTTTCATAATAAGGTTGTATCATGAAGTTTTTCGAAAACCTTCCAATTGGGGCAAAGTTTTTATGGAGTTCCCTCTGTATCGCGGGAATCTTTACGGTGATAAGTTGGTTAAGCATCAATACCATTGAAAATTGCCACATGGCCTGCGGTATGCTCCTCAATGGGGCGGTCCGTACTGAAAGGCTGGCGCAGAGCGCCCGCGCTTCCTTTCATGCCCTTGCGGAAACCGCAAATAGCGCCTTGTTCTATATTCATCTTGAAGACACCGCACGGGGCAGGGAACTCCAGAGGCAATTTGACGCTGGCGCTAAGGAGCTTTCCGCTTCCCTTGACCAGGTGATTCAGGCGCTGAGGGCGGATCCCCAGGTGGATCCCTTGATTATCCAGCCCTTAGTGGTACGCACGGACCAGGCAAAGACCACGCTGAATACAGATTATGTACCGCTTATCGCGCTTCTGGGGGATACCCAAAGATACGCGGGAAACCCCGGACTCGTATCTGCGGACTTTTCCCGGGCTTCGGCGCTGGCCGCTCAGATCGCCGTGGATATGGACGCGGTGTTTCAGGGTATTAGCCAAGCACGGGAGGATGTGTACCAGGGGTATGTCTCATTTCTGCTGGATACTATCCTGAAGCTGAAGATATCCGACCTTATCGCCGTCGCGGTTTCGCTGGCGCTGACGGTTTTCATTGCCCTTACCATCCGAAAGCCTTTCCGAAGGATGATGGATACCCTGAAGGAAATCGCCGCGGATTGGGATTTAACCAAACCGGTTCCTATTCATAGCAAAGACGAACTGGGTACATTAGCGGCGTTCCTCAACCTTACCTTTGAAAAGATGCGGGAACTCCTCCAGATCATTAAAACTATGTCCCTATCCTTGTCCGATACCGGTATGGAGCTTACCTCCAACACTTCCCAGACCGCCTCTTCGGTTAATGAAATCACCGCCACGATTCAGCATATGAGGAAACAGGTAGCGGTCCAAGTTAAGGAAGTACATCTGGCCTATGAAGCGATGGAACGGCTCCTTTCTCATGTGGAACTGCTCAATACATATATTGCCTCTCAGTCCGCTGGTGTTTCCCAGTCCTCCTCATCCATTGAGGATATGCTGGTACGCATCCACTCTATAGCGGAAACGTTGAGCCAAAACCAGGACAACGTGTTGAGCCTTGCCAAAGCCTCAGACACAGGTAGGCAGGGACTTGAGCAGGTAGTCGCGGACATTCAGGAAATTGCCCGAGAGTCTCAGGGTCTTTTGGAGATCAATGCTGTGATGCAGAACATCGCCGACCAGACAAGCCTTCTTTCCATGAACGCCGCCATAGAAGCCGCCCATGCAGGGGAAGCGGGTAAAGGCTTTGCGGTGGTAGCCGATGAAATCAGGAAGCTCGCGGACAATTCCAGCGGACAATCCAAGACCATTGCGGAGGTGCTTCAGAAGATCAAGGGTGCTATAGATACGATTAGCCAGTCCATCCCGGTAACGCTTAGGGAATTCGAGAGCATCAGCGCGGGAGTAGCCCTCGTTGCCAAGCAGGAAGGGTTTGTCTGTAGTGCTATGGAAAGCCAGGAAGCAGGAAGCCGTCTTATCATGGAAGAGATAGGTAAGCTCAAGAGCATCACCGAATTGGTAAAGATATCCTCCGTAGAGATCGCCGCCGAAGGAACCGAGGTGAAAGGGCAGAGTTCCATTCTGGAGCGGATAACCAGCGAAATAAACAGCGGTATGGATGAGATGTCTGATGGAGCAGAATTGATCGTAAGTGCGGCAAATCACGTCAACAATATAAGCGGTACTAACAGTGAGTCCATCACTATCTTGAACAAGGAAATCGCTAGATTTAAGGTGGAATGAGCCAATGGCAGAGGGGGCCGATAGACCCCGGCTGCCATTGGGTATGCCTCCTTGTTTCGTAGGCTCTGGCGGGCTTTATACAGCGCGGCGCCGAGCCTCTTTGCAGCTTACGCGACCTTAAACCGTGAGACCTCAAGGATAAGCTGGTCTATCTGCTTCTTGTTCTCCCCACTTATGTCATTCACCTGACTCACCGCCGTGTCTATCTGCTCCGCGCCACTGGCCATCTCCCGCATCCCATTCCCTATCTCTGCCGTGATACGCTCAAGCACCCCGCTCTCCCGTATCAC
>JAISAE010000025.1 GCA_031266875.1 Treponema sp. | reverse complement strand
GAGCCGGGAGCCGGGAGCCGGGAGCCGGGAGCCGGGAGCCGGGAGCCGGGAGCCGGGAGCCGGGAGCCGGGAGCCGGGAGCCGGGAGCCGGGAGCCGGGAGCCGGGAGCCGGGAGCCGCGTATTCTGTCTTTTTACCTGCCGTTTTCAAAAGCATAATACTCCTCTAATCCTTATATTCTAACCCTTACGCTGAGAATGTCAAGAAAAAAAACAAGGAAGGAACAATAACCATATTCCTCCTCCTTGGAGAGGTCTCCTTCGGCAATGTCTTTGAGAACAGTCATGGTGGAGGCGAGGGGGCGGCTTATGGAACAGGCGGTACTAATGACCCCCACTGACATAAGGAATAGTAAGAAGGCCGATGATGATGCTTACCATAAGCATATTGTACACCGGCGCCATGATTGGACAACTCATTCTTGCCAACGCCCGCTCCATGCTGCGCAACGGATGAGTCAGAAGTTTTAACTAACGCCTCATTCGCTGTAGCTTTTGAGGCGTTAGCTATAGCGGGGAATGCTGTCATGCGGGGCGCTTGGGGCTTTTGCTCTCAGGGCTGACTGGGAGCAGCCCCAAGTTGCTGAAGCGCCTCTTCTATTTCGTCAATAACCTTATCCGGCGTGGAAGCTCCGGCAGAAAGCCCCACACGTGGATACGCCGCGAGCGCGTCAGGCAGTTCAGCCGCGCTCTCCACGAGCCAGGCTGCTTTGCCTGCGGCCTGCGCTATGGCAAAGAGCCGCTGGGTGTTTGCTGAATCCCGCCCGCCCGCCACGACAATGGCGTCAACAAGCCGGCAGAGCTCTTTCAGCGCATTCTGCCGGTCTCGTGTAGCCCGGCAAATGGTGTCAATCACTTCAATGTCAGGGAAATAACGGCGTATCGCCTGAGCTATGAGACCATATTCATCAGCGGAAAGCGTGGTTTGTCCGAGCAAGGCGGTTTTTGAAGCCGGCACGCTGGCATGAAGCGCCGCTGCGCTGGCCTCAGCTTCCCCCGCGTCCGCAACCAGCAGGCAATCCGGCGCGTAACCCTGAATCCCGATGAGTTCTCCGTGGCGCTTCTCACCCGCGAGAAATACCACGTGATCTGACTCGGCCAGCGCCTTTGCCTTCATCTGGCTGGCCTTCACCCGCAGGCAGGTCGCGTCCACAAGCCGCGCCCCCTGCTCCGCAAGCTGGCGTTCCTGACGCGGCGTAACACCGTGCGCCCGAATGATAACGACCGCCTCGCACAGGTCAGCGGAGGTTTCGGCAGTCTCCAGCGCCTGAATACCCCGTTGCCGCAAATCCTCAAGCACTCGTGGGTTATGAATAAGCGGGCCTATGGTATACACCTTCTTGCCTGTTTCCGCCTCTGCTATGCTTACTGCCCGCCGCACGCCCATACAATAGCCCAGGGATACGGCTCTGATTACCTTCATACGTTACTCCGCCGCTATTAGTGGCCGCAAAGCCCGCCTCTGTCAATCTATCCACCCCGCCGCGGTATAGCAACATAGCCCCTGTTCTGGCTATGATACCCCTATGATAGAAACCGCCAGAATCCGCAATTTTTGTATCATCGCGCACATTGATCACGGCAAATCAACGCTTGCCGATAGGCTCATACAGAAAGGCCGGCTCGTGGAAGACCGCGACTTCCAAGACCAGATACTCGATAACATGGATATTGAGCGTGAACGGGGTATCACCATCAAAAGTCAGGCCGTTGCGATTCCCTACACCGCGTCTGATAGCCGTGAGTACCTGCTTAACCTCGTTGATACGCCCGGACACGTTGACTTCACCTACGAAGTATCCCGCGCCATCAGTTCCTGCGAAGGCGCGTTGCTTCTCGTGGACGCGACTCAGGGCGTACAGGCGCAAACCCTGTCCAATATGTATCTCGCGCTGGAACATAATCTTGAGATTGTGCCGGTTATTAACAAGATCGATATGCAGGCCGCTGATATTCCAGAAACCAAGCGCCAGATCGAGCATGACCTGGGGCTTGACCCTGACGACGCGCTTCTCGTATCGGCGCGGGAGGGAACCGGCATTGACGAGCTTTTTGACGCCATTGTGAGCCGTATTCCGGCGCCCGCCGGAAAGCGCGACGCGCCCCTTCGCGCCCTTATCTTTGACTGCCACTACGATCCCTATCGCGGCGTGATCGTGCATATCCGCCTGTTTGACGGTGTGTTGAAGCGCGGCATGAAGATTCGTTTTATGTATAATGCTTCGGAGTATGAGGTTGAGACCGTGGGCCTGTTCAAGCTGGCGCTCATTGAGACGGATGAGCTTTCCGCTGGCAGCGTGGGCTACATCATCGCGGGCATTAAGACCGTGAGCGACGTGCGGGTCGGCGACACGATAACCGGCGCGGAAAGGCCCTGCGACGCGCCACTCCCTGGGTTCCGCGAGGTAAAGCCTGTGGTGTTTTCTTCTATATATCCTGTTGATTCTAATGACTACGAGGAACTCAAGACCAGTCTTGAAAAGCTCAAGCTCAATGATGCCTCGCTCGTCTATGAGAAAGACTCGTCCGCTGCCCTGGGTTTTGGGTTCCGCTGCGGCTTTCTCGGCCTCCTCCACCTTGAGGTCATACAGGAACGCCTTGAACGGGAGTTTGACCAGTCGGTCATCTTCACCGCGCCTTCAGTGAAGTACCTTATCAGAGCGCGTGAGGGTGAAGAATTTTTCGTGGATAACCCCGCCGACTACCCGGACGAGGGCCGTATCGAAAGCGCCGAGGAGCCGTACATCCGCGCCTCAATTATCTCGCCCGCGACCTATCTGGGCAACATCATGACCTTGTGCATGGAGAAGCGCGGTGTGCAAACCAACATGAGCTACCTTGACGAGAAGCGCGTGGAACTCATCTACGATATGCCGCTTGCCGAAGTCCTGTTCGACTTCTACGACCGTCTCAAAAGCATCAGCCGTGGCTATGCCTCGTTTGACTACGACATCACCGAGTACAAGCCGACATCGCTTGCGAAGCTCGACATACTGCTCAATGGTAAAGCAGTAGACGCCCTGTCTCAGCTTGTGTTTCGGGATAAAGCCTACGACCGCGCTCGTGTAGTGTGCGAGCGCCTCCGCGACGAGATACCGCGTCAGCAGTTCAAGATTCCGATACAGGGCGCTCTTGGCAGCCAAATCATTGCGCGGGAAACGGTGAACGCGCTTCGCAAGGACGTGCTTGCCAAGTGCTATGGTGGAGACATCACGCGCAAGCGCAAGCTGCTGGAAAAGCAGAAGGAAGGCAAGAAGCGCATGAAGATGGTCGGCGATGTGGAACTGCCACAGAGCGCCTTCCTCGCGGTACTGAAAACAAAAGATGAGTGAGCTTGCTCTTGATATACGGAACGACAGTATATGTGTGTTCCGTCACGGAGCGCGTTTGTTGTGAGCCGCAACAGTGTTGTTGTGAGCCGCGACAGTACTGTTGTGGGCCGCGACAGTGTTGTTGTGAGCCGTAACAGTGTTGTTGTGAGCCGCGACAGTACTGTTGTGAGCCACAACAGTACTGTTGTGAGCCGCGACAGTGTTGTTGTGAGCCGCGACAGTGTTGTTGTGAGCCGTAACAGTCTTGTTGTGAGCCGCGACAGTACTGTTGTGAGCCGTAACAGTCTTGTTGTGAGCCGCGACAGTGTTGTTATGGGCCACAACAGTGTTGTTGTGAGCCGCGACAGTGTTGTTATGAGGCGCAACAGTGTTGCTCTGACACCCAGCAGTTGAAAACCAACAGGGAGAAGCAAGCGTATGGGTAACGAATCATCTGTGAAGTACGTTTATAAGCATTGCTGGTGAGTCCCGTCTTTCTTGACATCATAAGTGCGCCCCTTCATACTCAAACGCATGACACTTGCTGATAAAGTAACCGCGTCGCGCCTTGTGCTGGCGCCGTTCTTCTTTGTGGTATACCGCCTGCCAATATGGTTCCCTGACGCAATGGACTGGAGATGGACGGTTCCGGCTCTATGGGTATTGTTCATAGGCGCTGAACTGACCGATCTCGTTGATGGCAAGATTGCCCGCGCCCGTAAGGAAGTGAGCGATCTTGGTAAACTGCTTGATCCGTTTGCCGACGTACTGGCGCGGATCACCTACTTTCTCTGTTTTGTGCTTGACGGTATCCTGCCCTCGTTGGTGTTGCTGGTGATTTTGTACCGTGAGTTCAGTATCCAGTTTCTGCGGAATCTTATGTTGCTGAACAAGAATACGGCGCAGGGGGCGCGTATGGGTGGGAAGATTAAGGCGGTAACGTACATGGTTGCAGGGGGCGTGGCGCTCCTTGCCTCAAGCGCCCGGTTACTTGGGTTTGACGCGGCGTTCCCGCCTTTGCGTATAGCCGCGATACTGATTTTCCTTATATCAGCGGTCTTTGCCGTGATTTCGTTTATGGACTACCTTATGGTATACCGGAAACGGTGAGCTACTATGGGTGAACGTGGTTTAGTCGATTTTTTCCTGTGCCGAATTACGAATCTGTCCTCACGTGAAAAGGTGTTGCTTGCCCAGCACTGTAAGAACGAGGCTGATTTTATTGCTCTGAGTCGTATTGACGTTGAGTTGCTGATTGGCCACGTTTTGCGTGGGGCTGCATGGGACAAGGACGCGCTGCTACGGCAAGCGGAGGCAGACGCAACTGCCGCCCGGCAGCGGGGCATTAGTTGGGTTTCCTATCAGGACACGCGCTATCCGCCGCTCTTGCGGGAAGCGTGGGACCCGCCGGTTGTGTTGTTTTACCGGGGCGTGATGCCTAATCCTGAACAGCCGCTACTGGCAATTGTGGGAACGCGGGAGCCGTCGGAAGCGGGGCGGCGGGAAGCGTATACTCTGGCGAAGGATGTTGCGCGGGCTGGGATTGCGGTAATATCCGGGCTGGCGCTGGGTATTGACGCCATGGCGCATCGGGGGAACATAGAAGGCGGCGCACCCACAGTGGCGGTTCTGGGTTCTGGTCTCGATAAGGTTTACCCGGCGAGTAACCGTCCTCTGGCGCGGCGCATTGTCGAGCAGGGCGGGGCGTTGTTGAGTGAGTATCCTCCGGGTTCTAGTCCTGAGAGGTGGCACTTCCCGGCGCGGAACCGGATCATCTCGACGCTGGCGCGTGGGACTCTGATTATCGAAGCGCCGGAGCGGTCTGGCGCACTGATCACGGCGCGTTTTGCCCTTGAGCAGGGACGCGATCTCTGGGTCAGTGCGCGTGGCGTGGCGTCGCCACACGGCGAGGGTGTCCGCAAACTCCATGATGACGGCGCTCCTTGCGTCAACTCTGCCCGCGACATACTCGCTGACTGGGGATTGGCCGGCAGCAACAGTGAGACGAGCAAACCAGCGCGTATGTTCACTCCGTCCAGTCTTGCCGCGTCTCTGGCGGCGTCGCTGAATCTCCCTGCGGAAGAGTAGTTATCCTTATCAGTACCTGCAGTTTGACATCGGCGGTGCTGAGTAATGGAAAAGTTGCGCTGATAAGCGATTCCAGATTTTATTGATGTTTTTTTGGCCGTGTGATAGGGTTTTGAGTGGAGGTATGTATGAAAATAATAGCGTTTAACGGTAGTCCGCATGAAAAAGGTACGACTAGCGCTGGACTTTCGCTGGTTTGCGAGGAACTGGGGAATGCCGGTGTCGAAGTGGAAACGCTTTATGTCGGAGGCAAGGCGATTCACGGGTGCATGGGCTGTGGAAAGTGCCATAGGGATGGGCTTTGCGCCATAAAAGACGACGGCGTTAACGAGTATATCGAAAAAACGCGGCTGGCTGATGGCATTGTTCTGGCGTCACCGGTGTATTACGGCGGTATCGCGGGCGGCTTTAAGTGCCTGTTGGACCGAATGTTTTTTGCGGGACTGAATCTGCTCTACAAACCGGCGGCTGCGCTTGTTGTAACACGGCGCTCAGGTGCTATCGCAGTGTATCACCAGCTCTGCAACTATCTCACCCTCGCTGGAACCGTACTTACGCCGACTGTTTATTGGAACAATATTCACGGCGCAAGCGCGGAAGAAACACGGCAGGACGGTGAAGGTATGTACACCATGAGATGCATCGGACGAAATATGGCATGGCTCCTCAATGTTCTGGATGCCGGTAAAAAAATAACGCCACTGCCGGACTTAGGCCCGCGTGTGTGGACGAATTTTATTCATTGAACTACATCGCCTCAAATAGGGAACACATTAAGGCTGCGGGAGGAGCCGGTTGCCCGGCCATTCCTAACCGGGCATAGTATCGCTCATTGCTATAAAACAAGTGTTACAACCGGCTGTTTCCCGTCAAGGGTGAAAGCGGCGGTCTTGTTGTTCAGGCTTACGGTGTATTCACCACAGAAGCCTTCAATCTCAAGCTCGCCGTTGTCGTCAGTGGCGAGGCTTTGTTCGCCGGTCCACCACTCGCCCTTGATCTTCGCCATGAGCGCGTCGTATACAGGCTTGGCGCTGTTGTCTTTGCGAAGCAGGCCTGACGGGGCGCCCAGCCACTTGCCATCAGTGGCATCCCAGGTGGTGATGGCTTCCACCAGAGGGTGCGCGAACAGGGTCTCGTACATTTCAACGACCTCTCGCGCCTGACGTTCTTCGCCTTCGGGTGTGCTGGGCCATGCCGGTACTTGCCAGTCATTGAGGTCGGTGATGTGCGCTGGCATGAGGTCCCCGGAGATGATGGTGTTTTCAGTGAAATGAATCGGCAGGCCAAATTGGGCGAAGCGTTCCAGTACCGTGTGCAGCTTCTCAAGGCCCCAGTAGCCCTGATGCTGGTGAGACTGTATGCCAATTACATCAATCGGTACACCGGCCTGTAAACACCCATCAACGAGGATCGCGTACTCATCGCTGGTGTTAAAATCATTCAGTACGAGCGTTGCTGCGGGATTCGCCTGCCGTGCCGCTGTGAATACTTCCTTAATCATGCGTACGCGCCCCAGTTCCTTGCACACGCGGGTTATGGCGTTATCGTACTTGTCAAAGATGGGCATGATAACCACTTCGTTGATAACGTCCCAGCGATCAATACTGCCCTTGAAGGCGCTTACGTCCCGCTGGATTCTCGCCAGCTGTTTCTCAAGAATTTCCGCGTTACTGTACTTCATCAGCCAGGGTGCGCAGACCGTATGCCAGCAGAGCGGGTGTCCCTTTGTGGCGATCCCGCGCTCGGCGTACCATGTTGCCGCCGCCTTAACGCGGCGCTCGTCGGGTTTACCTTCCTCAGCCTCATAGCGTCCCCAGTAAAATGGCAGAGTGGCATAATTGCAGAGGGCGAAGATGCGGTCAAGCCGCTCGTGCAGAATCGCCGCCCGCTCCGTATCGAGCGGCGTGCCGTCAGGCTTGCCGCCGGCAAGTTCCACCGCGTCAAAGCCACCCACACCGAACAAGAACTTGTGCTGGGTCTGCCGCGCCTGCGCCGTTACCCGCGCCAGCGGCGTTCCGCCGGCGTGTACCAGGCGTAATCGCTGTTTCGCCTGTCGATGGGCATATTGTTTGTTCATAATAAAACTCCTATAGATCAGGGTACACAATTACAATGGCCGCCGGATCACTTATGTACAGAATCTTTTACAAGATAGGGAAAATTACCGATATACAGGCCTACAAGCTGTCTATACACTAAAAAACAAGTCGGACGGGAGGGTGTTTATATCCATTCCGGCTATTCTTAGGAGGCTAGCTATATGGCAATGGAGATGAAAGGCAAGTCCATGGGTGAGTATCTCAAACGTATGTGGATGCTCTACGTGATGTTGCTAATCCCGATGGCGTTCTTTCTAGTATTTCGTTATGTACCCATGACGAATATTGTTATCGCGTTTAAGGATTACAACATTTTCCGGGGAGTTTGGACTTCTCCCTGGGCTCAATCAAACGGTGAAACCAGCATCTTCAAATGGTTTATCACGGCTTTTTCTTCGCGGGACTTTGGAAATGCCCTGCGTAACACGCTGGTGCTGAATATCCTTGACCTGATAGTCGGATTCCCCGCGCCAGTTATTCTGGCAATCTTGCTGAACGAACTGCCCTACCAGAAGTACAAGAAGTTTACCCAAACTGTTGTCTACCTGCCGCACTTTCTTTCGTGGATCATCATCAGCGGTATCGCGGTGCAGCTCTTCGCGCCCCAGGGAGGCGTTGTAAACATGATGCTGGGTAAGCTAGGCTTAGGACCGGTGAACCTGTTAATGGAGAACAATCTCTGGATCGGCACCTACATCGGTCTTGGAGTATGGAAAGAGATGGGCTGGGGTACCATCATCTACCTCGCCGCCATCACCGGCATCAACCCGGAACTCTACGAAGCCGCTGAGGTGGATGGCGCGGGACGCTTGCGAAAAATCTGGAACGTAACCTTGCCTAGCATCCGCGGCACCATTATCGTGCTGTTGATCATGAGCCTTGGACGTATGCTTGGCAGTGAGTTCGACCGTCCCTATACCATGGCAAACCCCACGGTTATGCAGGTCGCCGATGTGCTGGGAACGTATGTATACCGCGTTGGTATCCGTTCCGGCCAGTTCTCCCTAACCACAGCAGTTGGTCTGGCGCAGTCGGTCGTCAATGTTGCTCTGCTCGTCGCCGCAAACTCTTTGTCAAAAAAGTTCGGTGAACGAGGCATCTGGTAAAAAGGAGGTTAAAAATGAAAGTAAAGTCTAATGGGATTGGTGATATTGTCATCATCCTCATCATGGCGGGGGTCATTGTTATATGCCTGTTCCCCATGCTCAATCTGCTCGCTCGTTCCCTCAGCGATCCGCAGGCAATCATTAACCGTGAGGTGTCGTTCATGCCGGTACGTCCAACCATAGAATCGTACCAGTATGTGTTCCGCGATCCCTCGTTTTCCCGCTCTATGTACTGGACGGCTGTGCTGACGGTGATTTGTACGCTGGTGTCCCTGGGAATTACCATACTCTGCGCATATCCCCTCACCTACGAGCATCTGCGGGGTAAGAATGCTATCAGCACGCTCATCATCTTCACGATGTACTTTGGCGCGGGAACAATACCGAACTATATCCTGATGAAGGACTTGGGTCTATTGAATAACCCACTCGTGCTAATCATTCCCAACTGTCTGTCGGTGTTTAATATGATTATTCTACGGAGCTTCTTCTTTGGCGTGCCGGAAAGTTTACGGGAATCAGCGGAACTTGACGGGGCGCATCCGTTCACCGTGCTGGTGAACATTTACCTGCCGCTGTCAGCGCCCGTGCTGGCAACGCTGGCTCTATTCTACGCGGTCGGGCGCTGGAACGGCTTCTCTGACGCGCTTTTGTACATGACCTCAGCAGCGCAGTTCCACCCGATTCAGCTCAAGCTGTATAACATCATCAATAACCTGTCGTCGGTAGAAGTGGCGATTCAGGAAGGGAGTTCGGCAAGTACGCCCGCCGCGAGTGACGGCATGAAGGCGGCGGCGGTGATGTTTGCCACTGTGCCGATTCTGGTCGTGTATCCGTGGCTCCAGCGCTACTTCATCTCAGGCGTTTCGATTGGCGCGGTCAAGGGCTAACAACGGTAGCGGTGGACAAGCCGCCGGCTATCTGTTCACATGGAATTACTCCCCTTGTAAAGGGTAAGAATGTTTTTTGGAGGATTTATTATGAAGAGAATCGTAACGTTGTTGTTTGCAGTTACGTTGACAAGTGCCCTCGTATTTGTCGGTTGTCAGCGAAGTGGTGGCTCCGTTAGTGCTGGTAGCGGCGGTGAATCCGCTAGATCGAGCGCCCCGGCGAAGATCACAGTCGAAATTTTTGACCGCGGCACTGATGGTGGTAAGACCGTCGCCAACAACAACAAGTGGACTCAGTGGATCCACGATAAACTGCTGCAAGACGAGAACATTGATGCTACCTTTGTCGCCGTGCCTCGCTGGACCGAGACCGAGGCTTTGGTAAACCTCTTTGCCGCCGGCACTCCGCCTGATGTGTGTTATACCTACTCAAATGACAACATTCAGATGTGGGCTGACATGGGCGGTATCTACAATGTGCAGCCGTACATCAACACCACATTGAAGGACCTCAACGCCTTCCTCGGAGCGGACAAAGCCATCCCCGGCAAACAGATGATCGAGCGCAATCTTGATTTGCAGACCAATGCGATCTACTCAATACCCGCAAAACGTATGAACGTGGCCCGGACCATTATGTGGATACGCAAGGATTGGCTGGATATACTCGGCCTTCCGGTCCCCAAGACCACTCAGGAGTATTACAACACGCTTGTGGCTTTCAGAGACAACGCCGCCAGACTGGGAGTCTCCCGCGTAATTCCCTTTATCACTGACGGCGACCGCCTTGACTGGGGTCCCGGGGTTATCATGGATTCCTTCGTTGATGTCAACACCTCTGATAAAGAGCGCTGGATCAACAGTGTGGCTGATCGCAACTTCCTCGTCCCCGGATATAAGGAAGGCGTCCGTTTCCTGAACACGATGTTCAACGATGGTCTCATTGACCCGAACTTCCCACTGTACAAGAGCGGCGAGGATGTCAGTCCGGTTGTCAAAAGCGGCGTGGTCGGCTCATGGGCTGGAGACTGGGATACCATTTACCGCGAACCCAATGGAACGCTTTCCGGGCTTCAGATTAATGTCCCCACTGCTGATGTAATCCCTGTGGACTGCATCACCGACTCGAATGGTGTAACGACAAAAACCATCTATGATGAAGCTGGTGTCAACTATTTCATTCCCCTATCCTGCAAGGACCCTGACGCGGCCATGCGCTACCTTAATTGGCTGGCCAAGTACGAGAATTACCACTACATCCAGACCGGACCAGAGGGAATCACCCATACTATCGGCGACGATGGTGTGGTAAAACTTGACCCCTCCGCAGTGGCGGATCCCACGTGGATTCAGAACAGCAGCCAGAATATTGACTACACCATGCCGATGAACGGCCTGTTCCTCGAAACGCAGGAAGCCAGCATCCGGGCATTATCCGCAGGCTATAGCTATTCGGCTGACATTATCGAGCATGCTTACACCATCGCCCTGAATAATGGCCGCCCTACTCTGGTGGTTAAGCCTACTGCACCGCTGACTGTGGCTGGTCCCCTGACTCAGACCCTCACAGACAAAGCAAAGGTCATGTACACCCAGTTGATCATGTGCCAGCCAGCGCAGTTTGATACGCTGTGGACGTCGCTGGTCAATGACTGGCTTGCCTCTGGCGCACAGGCTGTTATTGACGAGCGCAGAGCAAAGTATCCTAACTAAGTTCAAGAAGCAGGGGCGAATGTTCATTCGCCCCTTGTCGATCAGCGTTGCCGCTATAGGCGAGAGCAGCTCCGCCGCGTAGTGTGGTGAGTCGCTACCATTTTTTGTATATCTGGTCTAGCTATACGGTAGCTTACATGGAATTACCCCCTTTAAGGGTAAGAATATTTTTTGGAGGATTTGTATGAAGAAAATTGTAATGTCGTTGCTTGCAGCCACGCTGACAAGCACCCTCGTGTTCGCCTCTGGTCAGCAGGGCAGTGGTTCCACCACGCCTTCCGCCGGTGGCGCTCCGGCAAAGCTCACGGTCGAAATCTTTGACCGCGGCACTGATGGTGGTAAGACCGACCCCACCAACAACAAGTGGACTCAGTGGATCCACGATAAACTGCTGCGCGATGAGAACATTGATGTTACCTTTGTCGCCGTGCCTCGCTGGACCGAGGACGTATCTTTGGTAAACCTTTTTGCCGCCAACACCCCGCCTGATGTGTGTTATACCTACTCGAGTGACAACATTCAGACGTGGGCTGACTTGGGCGGTATCTACAATGTGCAGCCGTACATCAACACCACGCTGAAGGACCTCAACGCCTTCCTCGGAGCGGACAAAGCCATCCCTGGCAAGCGGCTGATCGAGCGCAATCTCGATTTGCAGACCAATGCGATCTACTCAATACCTGGCAAACGTATGAACGTGGCCCGGACCATTATGTGGATACGCAAGGATTGGCTGGATATACTCGGCATTCCGGTTCCCAAGACCACTCAGGAATATTACAATGCGCTTGTGGCTTTCAGAGACAACGCCGCCAGACTGGGAGTCTCTCACGTAATTCCCTTTATCACTGACGGCGACCGCCTTGACTGGGGTCCCGGGGTTATCATGGATTCCTTCGTTGACGCCAACATCAGTAACAAAGAACGCTGGATCAACAGCGTGGCTGAACGTAACTTCCTCGTCCCCGGATATAAGGAAGGCGTCCGGTATCTGAACAAGATGTATAACGATGGCCTCATTGACCCGAACTTCCCGCTGTACAAGAGCGGCGATGATGTGGGTCCGGTTATCAAGAGTGGCGTGGTCGGCTCATGGGCTGGAGACTGGGATACCATTTACCGCGAACCCAATGGAACGCTTTCCGGGCTCAAGGCTAATATCCCCACTGCTGATGTAATCCCTGTGGACTGCATCACCGACTCGAATGGTGTAACGACAAAAACCATCTATGATGAAGCTGGTGTCTTCTATTTCATTCCCGCGTCCAGCAAGAACCATGACGCGGCCATGCGCTACCTTAACTGGCTAGCCAAGTACGAGAATTACCACTACATCCAGACCGGACCAGCGGGAATCACCCATACTATTGGTTCCGACGGTGTGGTAAAACTTGACCCCTCCGCAGTGGCAGACCCCACGTGGATTCAGAACAGCAGCCAGAATATCGACTACACCATGCCGATGAATGGCCTGTTCCTCGAATCGCAGGAAGCCAGTATCCGGGCATTATCCGCAGGCTATACTTATTCGGCTGACATTATCCAGCGCGCCTACAACATCGCCCTGGCCAATGGCCGCCCCGTTCTGGTGGTTAAGACTACTTCACCGCTGACCGTAGCCGGCCCCCTGGCTCAGACCCTCGTGGACAAAGCAAAGGTCATGTATACCCAGTTGATCATGTGCCAGCCGGCGCAGTTTGATACGCTGTGGACATCGCTCGTCAATGACTGGCTTGCCTCCGGCGCACAGCGCGTTATTGACGAGCGCAGAGCAAAGTATCCTAACTAAGTTCAATTTTTTCTGAAAATCTCGGAAAATGACAACGGCGGCACCCATGGTGCCGCCGTAACATATTAACCGAAAGATATTGACAAATAGTGCATAAAAATATATCATAAGGACGTTGTTATAAAGACTACTTGACAAAAAGGAGATTTTATGCATAATAAAACAACCCACAACCCACAACCCACAACCCACAATTATAAGTATACAATTATTAAGGGCATTAGCCGCATTTATGGTCGCATATTTACATTCAACTGGGCGAGGGGGAATAAATTTATTACCCTCCAGCGGCGGATTTGGTGTAGATATATTTTTTGTCATTAGTGGTTTTGTTATAGCATTTATGGTCTCAAAGGATACAAATAATTTTTTCATAAAACGATTTCTCAGAATAACACCTCTGTATATAATAGCGACACTTACAATGGCGCTGGCCTGCATTATTTTTCCTGATAAAATTAATCATGCGGTATCAAATTTTCCGGCGTTTATAAAATCAATATTTTTCATACCATACAAAATAGAAACAAAATTTGAGCCGAGCGGTCCTATTTTAGGACAGGGTTGGACGTTGAATTACGAGATGTTCTTTTATCTGGTAATGGCTATATGTATAGCATTTGTGAAAAATAAGAACTACTTAGGAAAAATTTGCGCTTTGGTATTAGCCGCGATATTTGCCGCATTAAATATTATTGATTCAGATGTTTTTTTATTAAAATATTATCAGGACAGTCTGTTTCCGGAATTTATTTATGGAATTGTATTATATTATTTGTACGAATATTTTAGGAAAAAGAACAAAGATTATTTTTTAATAAAGAATGCTATAATCAATTCGGCGCTATTTGGCATAATTGCAATTGGGAGTTTTATATATTTAGTCGGGGATGGTATTTACAATTGGCATATCATAAAAAACAGAAATATTTATTGTGGTATTCCCTCGCTAGTTCTAGTTTTAGCATTTCTAAATTTAGAAACTCAAATCAAGAAAAATAAATTTATAAATATTTGTATGGACATAGGAGATGCCAGCTATGTTTTATATCTGTTTCATACGTTTATGATAATGTTTTTTACAAGAATATTATTCGCAAGAATAATTGAAAATAACAATAGCTTGATAATGTCAATTATTATGGAAATAATTATTATGTTTTCAACTGTAATGGGAAGTATTATAATATATAAGATTATAGATAAGCCAATACAAAAAATTTTAAGAAATTTGTTGAGGAAAAATATTCACAAGTGGCACTACACATAGTTTCGCAAAGCCCTTATTCGGCCACCAAAACGTCGTAAACAGGCCGGGACGTTATACGAAATGGCGCACAAATTTTTTGTAAAAATCGCTAAAAACATGGTTGACAAAGAAAAAAATATAGTCTATACTAAAAATCATGGGTTACTGGACTGATTTAAGTATTGAATTCGCAAATCAACGGAATTATTTGGACGAACTGTTCAAGATTTATCCAACTATTCCCGATGGAATACGGGATATTGATGAACATCAATGGCAACATATTGAAGACAGTTTTACCGCTCACAATAATATTAGCCTCATTACTCATTTGCTCCATTTGAATCTTTTCCCAATTAAAGACTCCTACGTGGCATATCTTAAAAGAGACCCGGACGCAATACAAAGAAATCCTAATACCATAAATAGATTATGCGGCAGATTGTATGAAATGGGTTTGGATAAAATATTTGAAAAATGCTCGGAACCAAAAGAAACAAACAGGCAAATTGGACCATTATTTAAACGATGGCTTACTAATGGCGGATTAGGCATAAAACCAGTTGGGATTAATGATTTCCAAAAAAATGAGGAAAATGCCGTTTTGGATGCATCGGACGCGGAAATGAAAGAGTGGTGTTCCAAGCACTTGCATTATTCCCGCGATAAGGGACTGGATTTTGTCGGAAGATTTAGTAAAAAATATGTCATTGGAGAAGCAAAGTTTTTAACCGATTTTGGAGGCCATCAAAACGCCCAATTTGCTGACGCTATTAGCACTATAACGAATTCATCTGTTCAGGCCATTACTATCGCAATATTGGATGGCGTATTATATATTAAAACAAATAATAAAATGTACAGAGATATTACAACTGCATATTCGAATTGTAATATTATGAGTGCGTTAGTGCTGCGTGAATTTCTTTACTCAATTTAGGGCGGCATTGTGGAATTATATTATCCGGGGAAAAAAACAGTTAACGAAATTCTTGACAACACCCCAAGTTGTGAATTATATGGAGAAATATCAACAAATAATATTTTGATAAAAGGAGAAAATATCGCCGTATTGCAACGATTAAGAGAAAATTTCGCTCATAAAATAGATTTAATATATATTGACCCGCCATTTTCAACCAATACGACATTTACTATTGGGGAGAAACGGGTAAGTACCATAAGCATGAGTAATGATGATGACGTGGCATACAGAGATAATTTACAAGGCTTTGATTTTGTCGAATTTATTCGTAAAAGGTTAATTATCGCACGGGAATTACTTTCAGATGCTGGCTCAATATATTTGCATATTGACTACAAAATCGGTCATTATATTAAAATCATTATGGATGAGGTTTTTGGAATTGAAAACTTTAGAAATGATATAACGAGAATAAAATGTAATCCCAAAAATTTTTACCGTAAGGCGTATGGAAATATAAAAGATATGATATTGTTTTATTCAAAAACAAAAGAGGTCATTTGGAATGATCCAAAGCTGCCATTCAATGAGAAAGACAAGGAAAAATTATACAAGAAATTTGATAAAAACGGAAGGGCGTATACAACAATACCTTTACACGCTCCGGGTGAAACAAAAGACGGAGCTACATCGGGATTATTCAAAGGCTTAAAGCCTCCTAAAGGGCGTCATTGGCGCTGTGATCCTCAAGCACTGGAAGAATTGGATTCTGCTGGTTTAATAGAATGGTCGTCAAACGGCAATCCTCGAAAAATAATATATGCGGATGAAAAAGATGGAAAAAAGATGCAGGATATATGGGAATTTAAGGATTATCAATATCCTGATTATCCTACGGAAAAAAATATTGATTTATTAAAAACAATTATTTCAGCATCCTCAAGTGAAAAAAGTATCGTAATGGATTTTTTTTGCGGGTCTGGAACCACATTAATTGCCGCACAGAAACTCAACAGAAACTGGATAGGTATTGATAAATCAGAACAAGCAATTAAAACAACCAGAAAGAAATTAAGTAAATTAGAAAGGGATTTTTTTTCTAATAACGAGTATTCGTATTTAGAAGTGAAAAATATGAATTAAAAACATGCGCCGCTTCGCATAACAGGCCTGTATGCGTTCCGGGCCTTCGGCCATCCAGGGTTCCGTTCGCCTAGGTCGGCTGCGCCTCCCACGGCTCACTCCACCCACATTTTTGTAGCCCTGGACTTTGCTTCGCAAAGCCCTTATTCGGGCTGGCAAAACGTCGCATACAGCCGGAACGTTAGACGACATAAAATCCGAAATTGGTTTAGAAGATACGTCGCCGTCCATGGCGGCGTAAATTAAAAAATTCTGAAACTTTTTTGGGAAATATGTTGACAAAATAATATGAATACATTAAAATGAGTTTATATTGACTTTTAGGAGGATTCTATGTATAAAAAATCTTTTGTTTTATTTATTTTGATTTTTATTTGTTCTAATCTGTTTGCACAAGAAGAAACAGGAACGGTAAAAAGATTTTTTTTCGGTGGTGGGATAACATTTTCGCCAATAATTACTGGTGGTGGTCATGGAGAATTTGCACTTTTGCTTTATCATAATGGTTTTGATTTAAGAAACCATTTTGTTATAAGAGGAAATTCAATTTCCGATAATGGCATTGATTATGGAACAATTACTTTATCGGAAAAAATAAGTTTTGGCGGGATTTCTCCAAATAAACTTATGCGGATGTATGGATTTGGTGAAGGTGGAATTGGTTTTTTTGGAAATGAAACAAAGGATTTAGTTAAAACACCGTTGGCATATGTCTTTGGTGGAGGAGGGGGTACAGATTTTTTCTTTATGGAAAAAGCAAGCATATATTTTGAGGCTGGCTGGTTAGGACATTTGCTGGACAATAAAGTTTGTGGCAGTCCAATATTTCAAATTGGCTGGCGTGGATACTTTTAGATAAATTTATATCATAATTTTGAAGTTATGGTATAAAAATTCAGAAAAATTTTTATAATAAAGGACACCCGCCGTCCATGGCGGGTGCTTCGTAGCGGATTTTACGTCGTCTAACAGGTCTGTATATGCTTCGCCGCCAGTAGGCGGCTCGGGCTACGAAAAACCGCAGTCGGGCTTACGCCCTTTGTGCGGTTTTTCTCCGCCACATTTTGGCCCGCCGCAACCCTACGGGTTGCTTTATGGGCGGGCCAAAACGTCATATACAGCCG
>JAISAE010000110.1 GCA_031266875.1 Treponema sp. | reverse complement strand
GCGTGCGTGCGTGCGTGCGTGCGTGCGTGCGTGCGTGCGTGCGTGCGTGCGTGCGTGCGTGCGTGCGTGCGTGCGTGCGTGCGTGCGTGCGTGCGTGCGTGCGTGCGTGCGTGCGTGCTGGGGTGAGGTCTGCGTTGTTGTTGGCGCTTAGGTGTCTACCGTTCATAGATGAGATATTTATACTATAAGGTGAAAGAAAAGGCAAGGTGGAGAACATTGTTACTGCTCCAGCATATTGCCTGTGTCAATGGCAGCGAGGATACGGCGCTTGACTGCGCCAGAATTGCCGGTAAAGCTGGCGATACGGGCGCGGATGTCTCGGCGGATGGACTTGAGGCCGTATGGACAGGTGCAGGCTGCCTTGAGTATGTCCTTCTCAGCAGCGCAGGCAATGAGTTCTTGTTCTTCAAGGTAGGCAAGGGGACGAATTAGACTGACCGGATAGTTACGATAGTGAAGAAGTATGGGCATGGTGGAAAGCTGACCTTTGTTGGTCATGTTCATAAAAAAGGTTTCGATGATGTCATCAAGGTGGTGGCCAAGCGCGATCTTGTTAAACTGGTTTTCCGTGGCGTATTTGAGAAGTTCCGCACGGCGCTGAGTTGAACACCAGTAGCAGTTCATGCGCCGGCCTTCTTTGAGCCTGTTGATGATGGGTACAAAGAGATCGGTAAAAGGGATGCTCCACTCGTCAAGGCGTTTACTCAGGATGGCTTTTTTACAACAGGCGCAGAAGTCGCTTGAGATGTGGAGCGCGGCCAGCTCATAGGTTTTCTTGATTTCAGGCCGTATGGCGGAAAGCGCCCACGCGAGTACGGTAGAGTCTTTGCCGCCAGATACCGCGATGAGGATGCGGTCGCCGTCGTTGATGAGGTTCCGCTCCCAAACGGCTTTGGCAACCAGCTTTTCCACAATGACGCTGGGCCGGGCTTTGCGTAAAAAACGGTTGCTCATGGAAACGTTGGGTTGACGCAGGCTGTTGGGTGTGGATATTGGGCATAGACGGCTTGTACTACCAAGCCGGCGAGGATCATACCGGCTGTGGCGGTAACAGTAACGGCGCTCCCATTGATCACTTTCTTGGAGCTACACCATTCAGTCCCCTGTTTGGAACAGAGGCAAAGGCCGCTTCCGCAGGCAACAGCGATCTCCTCATGGCGGGGGAGGCGTTCTTCGCTGTAGACTGTAGTGAAGTGACTGGTAAAGCCACGCTGACGCAGGCCGGCGCGTACTAGGCGGGCGAGAGGGCAGACCTGAGTGTCCCAGATGTCAGCGGTTTTGAGCCGCGTTGGGTCCAGTTTCTGCGCCATGCCCATTGAGGAAAAGAGCGGAACACCCGCCTGTACCGTGTATTCGATGAGGTCGAGCTTGTTTGTCAGACTATCAATGGCGTCAATGACGTAATCCGCGCCTTCTATGCCAAAAGTTTTGGCGCTTTCTTTACAGAAAACAGTGTTATGGACCGTGAGCGTACAGGCGGGGTTGATCTCCAGCAGGCGCGTCTTGAGCGCGTCAGCCTTAAAACAGCCGACTGTGGCGTTTGTGGCCTGAGTCTGACGGTTGATGTTGGTAATGCACACGGTATCTGAATCAACGATGGTGAGCTTACCAATACCGGAACGCGCCAGTGCCTCAGCGCACCAGCTTCCCACCCCTCCTAAACCAAATACCATAACCCGCACGCGGGCAAGTGTATCAAGCGTATCAAGGCCAACAAGCAGAGCGAGACGTTGAAAACGGGGATTCAAGGGATAAAAGTTACTCACACTGAGAAAACTATACGCGCTGCTACACAGAGGCGTCAAGCGAGGCTTAACAAGCGCATGGAATTTGCTTAAAGTGCCTCTTATCGTGCCGATAAGAAAGAATAGAATTGAGCTGGTTCCAGAATTTGGTTATATTACTGGTGGAACTGGTTTTGGATATGGTTAAGAAAAGCGCAGGGTCGTGTTTCATACGAGCGCGTGGATTGCAACAAACAAAAAGTGAAAACGGAGGGGGCATTTTGGCATAT
Organism: Treponema sp.; assembly: GCA_031266875.1. Lineage (GTDB taxonomy): Bacteria > Spirochaetota > Spirochaetia > Treponematales > Breznakiellaceae > JAIRMT01. Next base: position 7,410 of record JAISAE010000110.1, on the reverse strand, counting down.
TCAAATGCATTGTCTGCGTACCGGTCGACAAGAGTTACGACCGCAGGGCAGGGTCAGCTCATCATCATGCTGTATGATGAGGTAATTAAAAATCTGGATCAGGGCTTACATCTTATGCAACTCAATAACATTGGGAAGAAAGGAGATCCGGCAAAAATTGAGCAGATAAGTAAAGCAATTCTCAAGGCTCAGGAACTCATCACGGAGCTTATTGTTTCGCTGGATTTTGATCAGGGTGGTGATATAGCAAAGAGCCTTTTCTCCCTGTACACATGGTTTAATCAGGAACTGCTCGGTGGTAACATTGATAAGAATCCAGATCGTATCACGGCTGTCCGTGAAATGGTGGGTGATCTGCGGAGCGCGTGGTTTGAGGTTATTACCAAAGGCGCATCTGAGATAGCGGAACGCCCGATGAATGGCCTTAATATCGCCGGTTAGCCGATGATGACTTCAACAGGCGCACATTCCATGCCGCGAGCGCGACAGAATGTACAATCGTGGAGTGTGCTTCCACGATTGTGCGCGCTCCTGCTTAGACAGGAAGAGCGGCTCTGCCACTATCTTACGGCACTTGATAAACAGCAGGCTGCGATAGGACGCGGAAACGGCGAGATGGCGCTTTGCTATGTAGAGATTCAGGAACAAACGCTTGCCAACATTCTCGCACTGGAAAAGGTGATTGTTCCCCTGCGCAACAGAGACGCCGCTCCAGATGTGGAGACGCAGACTTTGATGGCGCGGGTTGCAGGCCTGAAACGCGAAATCGCAACTCAATCACGACGCAATCAGGAACTGCTTTCCAAACGCATGGCTGAACTTCGTGTTGAGATTAAACAGCTTCAAGGAACTTCCCTGTGGCGGCGTTCAATTGTGCGCGGGGGAAGCGGTACGCCTTCGTTTATCGACATTACACTTTAGCGGCGCATATAAGCAGCACACTTTGTATAACTTGCGTGCATGTACAGTTTGAGCGTCAGCATATCTTATCTAAAATATTGAGGGTTATTATGTCTCTAAATTCTCCGGTGGAACTTCCACCACTCTATCTGATTGACTCCTATGGTCTTATCTATCGTTCTTATTTTGCCATGTACAAACATCCTTTGCGGAACAATTCTGGCAAAAATATCTCGGCGCTGTTTGGGTTTGCCCGAACTGTGGTCTCTCTGCTAAACGATGGGGCGCCGCTTGTGGAGGAGAATGGGATGATAATGCGTCCACCCACTCGGCTTGCGGCGATCTTTGATTCAATAACGCCGACGTTCAGACATAAGCAGTACCCAGCGTATAAGGCTAAACGGGAAAAAGCGCCGGAAGATCTGCATGAACAGATTCCGCTTATTCAAGAATTCCTCACGGCGCTTGGAATTCCAGTACTGCGTGTTGACGGCTTTGAGGCTGATGATATCATTGCCACACTGGCACAGCGCTGTCAGGCGGAAAACCGGCAGTGCTACATCTTCTCGTCAGACAAAGACCTCTATCAGCTTATAGGTAATGGCACCTATCAACTGCGTCCGGTAAAGGCTGGAACGGGTAGTAATATTAATAAGAAAAAAAGTGATCAGGGTGAATTCAGCGAGCTAGACGTTTCACCGGCGGCGAATAGGCCTACGGAAAAGCCCGCAGCCTCAGCTTATGAACTTGTGGGGATACCAGAGGTAGAGGCGCAGTGGGGTGTTCCGCCATCGAAAATGCTGGATCTGCTTTCCCTTAGTGGCGATAGTTCCGACAATGTACCCGGTGTGTATGGCATTGGCGAAGTAGTTGCGGTTAAACTCATGTCCCGCTATGGATCGCTTGATGAAATCTACCAGAATCTGGCAAGCATTAAGGGCGCGACCGGGAAAAATCTGGCCATTGGCAAAGAAAGCGCGTATCTATCGCAATCCCTCATCAGGCTGGAGTACACGGTTCCATTGACGGTTTCCACGGTGGACGACGCATTTAATATCGAAAAGCTGAATCCTGCCGAAGGAGCCGCAGTACTCTTGCGTGAAGGGGTTCGGAAAATCGCTATAGCCCTGACAAAAAACGTCGACCAAGTCGTAGATGATGCCCCATCGCCTGCTTCTGTATCGCTGGCGCACCATATCGATCCGGCGCTGCTGGGTGATGGCGTGTATAAGACTGTACTGGACTTTGATGAACTAAAAGCGCTTATCAAAAAAGCGAAAGCCCAGGGCTTTATGGCGCTGGACTTTGAGACTGATTCCCTTGACGCCTGGCACGCGAAGCCGGTGGGCATATCCTTCGCGCTTTGCCCGAAAGAAGCGGTCTACGCGCCGCTTGCCGCACATGAGGGTATTGCGCCGTTTCTTGATCCGGAGCGGGTGAAGGCACTTTTGACGCCGCTCTTTGCCGATCCTGCCATGACCATCGTAGCCCATAACGCGAAGTATGATTACGAGGTGTCGCGTGGCTGGGGTATTCCGCGTTGGCAGTGCAAGGTATGGGATACCATGATTGCCGCGTGGCTCTCTGCGCCTGAACGGGGCAACTATTCCCTTGATTCCCTGTCTATGTTTCACTTTTCATACACGCCCCTGCCTTATTTCGCTATCGTGCCTAAGGGAACTACCTTTGACGCCGTGCCACTTGAGATCGCAACGCGCTATTCTGCTGAAGACGCTGACCTCACGATGAGGCTGAAGACCATGCTTGAGCCGCGTCTCAGGGAGACTGAGCTGGAATCGCTGTTTCTTACAATGGAGATGCCGCTTTTGCCTATACTCGCTGAGATGGAAGGTGAAGGGATTAAGATCGAAAAACCGGTGCTTGAGGAGTATGGCAAAGAACTTGCAGTGGAACTGGAAAGCCTTAAAGAAAAGACGTTTTCGCTCGTTGGGCATGAGTTTAACTTGTTGTCTACAAAGCAATTACAGGAAGTGCTTTTTGTTGAGCGGGGTCTGAAACCGGGTAAGAAGACCAAGACCGGTTTTTCCACGGATGTTGCGGTGCTTGAGGAGCTGGCCAAAGAGGACGAGGTTCCGGCGTTGATTCTGCGGCACCGGACACTGGCAAAGCTCAAGTCAACGTATGTGGACACACTCGCTGAACTGGCCGACGCCAATGGACGGCTTCATACCAGCTTTGTGCAGACCGGAACCGCTACTGGCCGGCTTTCAAGCCGTGAACCAAACCTGCAAAACATTCCCATACGCGACGAGGAAGGCCGTCGGATTCGTGAAGCCTTTGTCGCGGATACCGGTAAGACTCTTATTTCCGCCGACTATAGCCAGATAGAACTAGTGGTACTTGCCCATCTTTCCAGCGACGAAAACCTTGTATCCGCATTCAGACTGGGAAAGGATGTACACGCCCGCACTGCTGCGCTCATCTTTGGCATTGATGAGGCTGACGTGCGTCCCGAACAGCGGCGCGTGGCTAAGGTTATCAATTTCGGCGTGATGTATGGCATGAGCGCGTTCCGCCTTGCCAACGAGCTGGGCATACGCCGCACCGAGGCATCCGCATTCATTGAAGCCTACTTCAAGACCTATTCCGGCATTAATCAGCTGGTGGAAGACCTTGTGCAAAAGACTGAACGAAGCGGCTATGCCTCCACCATCTTTGGCAGGCGGCGCTATATTCCCGCGATTAATTCCCTTAACAAGACTGAAAAGGCCGCTGCAGAGCGGGCTGCTGTGAATACGCCTATACAGGGTTCGGCAGCGGACATCGTTAAGATTGCCATGCTGAATCTGGATAAGCGTCTTAGTGCTGAAAAAAGTCCAGCGCGACTCCTCTTGCAGGTTCACGATGAGCTTATCCTTGAAGCGCCGACACAGGGCGCCGAGCATATTGCGCTTATTGTTAAAGAAGAAATGGAGAACGCTGTCGCGCTATCAGTGCCGCTACGGGTGGGTGTCGAAATCAGCGGACGCTGGGGAGACTTCCACTGAAACTAATCGGGCTTACCGGAACCTACTGCGCGGGCAAGAACTACATCGCCAGCCTGCTTGAGGCACGGGGCATTCCTACGCTGGATGTGGACAAGTTAGGGCATGAGGCGATTGAGTGGCGCAAAGACGCCATTGTCGCCCGCTTTGGCGACTCGACCATTGGCGCTGATGGCCGTGTTGACCGCAAACTGCTGGGCGCACGGGTCTTTGGTAAACCGGAAGAACTCGCGGCGCTTGAAGCCATCGTCCATCCGGAAGCGAACCGCCTCACCGATGAGTGGATTGCGCAGCAAGCGGCGTTGAAAACAGCAGCGTGGTGCTGTGTCATAAACGCGGCGCTACTTCACAAGTCCTCGGTGTTCAGACGCCTTGATGCCCTAATTCTGGTTAAAGCGCCGCTTTTCACACGGCTTCTTCGCGCCCATAAACGCGATCGGCTTCCGTGGCCAACGCTGGTACGACGCTTTTGGAGTCAGGCTGCCTTCACGTCTCAATACTTGGCGAGTAATGCCGATATATATGGAGTAAATAACGGCGCTTATTTTGCTTCCCGTTATGCACGGGCGAGTCTGGAACGCCGGCTCGATATAGTTTTTTCATTCATTCAGGGGCATTGTTAATTCTTATGGAAAAGAAAAAGTTACTACTCATCGCGGTTTCGCTTGGCATTTTTTTGGTAATCGTGATCGGGCTTTCAATCCTGATCTTTGCACCCAAGAAAGATAACACAACGGCATATACCTCGACTTCCAGTGGTACTATGTACGCCGGTGCTGTCGAGCCCACGTCTGGTACTTCAGGGAGTAGTTTGCCCGCGACGTCTCCCATTACGCTACCGGACAGTAGCGTCTATGACGGTACTCCGGCGAGAAGCCTTGGAACAGGCACGAGCGGTCCCAGTGTAACGGTTGAAATCGTGCCGCCCACTACAGCCTCAAGCGATCAGGCCGGGCCTTCCACTTCCGCAGCAAATGCTCAGTCGCTTACGCCGAAGGTTTCAAGTACCTCCACTTCATCTCAACCAATAGCAACTAAAGCTGCTCCTACTACTGTAGCGCCTACGGCTATCCGGCCCGCTACGACCATAAGTGGAGCTACGCAAAGCACATCCACAAACGCGGCCACGACGACAAGTAGCCAGAGCGCCACGCGCACGCCCACCACTACCACAGGTGTGGCGACGCAGAACGCATCCGCCACGAACACCACGCGCCAGATTCAGCCGGCAAGTTCAGCCACATCTGTAAGCGCAAAAAAAGCTTACGAAAGCTACTGGGTACAGGCCGGCGCGTTTTCCACCCAGATTCGGGCTGAAGATGTCAAAGAAACCCTGAAAACAAAGGGTATTGCCGCAGTTATCGAAACCCACAATGCGCAGGGCAAAGATTTCTTCCGTGTCCGCGTTGGTCCCTATACCTCACAGAACGAGGCTGATTACTGGCTCGCGCTCATTAAGGGCATAGACGGATTTGAGGAAAGCCAAATATGGCAAAATAATGTCGTAAGATAGCCCATGTTTTAAAATATATGTAGTTGTTGGAGTATCAGAATAATAAAGAATAGATTGATCCCTAGTCCCATGACCAGAAACAGGCATGAGACAATTTCAAGAATATGCGCTTTTATCGCGTAGCGGTGGGCAAGTGCTTCCGGGTCTCCCTGTATTGCTCCAAAAGTAACAAACAGATCATCAGGCTCACGAGGAAGCGGCGATTCGTCTATATGGCCAAACACATACCATTGGTCTTTTTTCCGATCTGAGGTTAAAAGAAGCGGGATATATTCGGGCAATATATTAGTACGACTCATGCCATAAAACTTACCATCAGGAAGCAGACTGCGCCATATCTCGGATCTGAGGTATTTCAGGGGAAGTCGCGCCACATCGCGGTACTCGCGGAACTGACGCGCCTTGTGCCAGAGCGAGTTGTACAGTACGGTACACAAAAGCCCTGGCGGTAAGAAGGGGATGATCGGGGTGAAGAGTGCGATAAAGGCGACTATCGAGGTGAAACTGAACGTGGGCCGCGAAAGAAATGAAAGCGCGATGAGCAGTTGAAAGAACGCACCCAGTATAAAGGCGTATGGGGTTATAGGGTTCCAATACTCGTTTTTGTTACGCCCTGCGCGGATAGTCCTGATGGGCAGCGAGCGATCATTACCGTCGTAAAAGATAAGCAGCAGCGGCTCTTCTTTGCTTGAGACAAAGACCAAACGCTCATCCTCACGCGCCAGATTGCCGCCAACAAAGACTTTTGCCCCCTCGGTTAAGATGGAAACCCAGTCCCAGCGAATTCGTTCAGGCCTCTCCTCGCCGCCTTCCTCGGCTATCGAAAAAAGGTAGGTATACCTGCCGGAAAGGTTGACTGGTATGCTTATGGTTTCAGCGCGGATCCACAGGGTGTGATCATCGGCTATGGATTCAAAGCCGCCAATAAAGCGGAACCTGCCGCCCTGGACGCAATGCTGATACGCCGTATAGTCAAGCATAGGAGAGAGGCACAGGTCATTGAAACGCTGTCTGAACATCCGCCATGAGTGCCGACTGATAAAGGCCCCGATAACCGGGGCAAGCCCGTAGCAGAGGAGCGCAAGGCCGATAATCAGCAGTAAATCAAAAAGCCGCACTCCTGCCTCACATTCGAAACTCTGTACCTAGATACACTTCCCGTACCATTGCGTTGTTAAGGATATCGTCCCGACCGCCTCGGGCTACAATCGTGCCTGTATTGATGATGAAGGCGTCGGTAGTAATTTCAAGTGTGTCGCGTACATTATGGTCGGTGATGAGGATGCCAATGCCTTTTTGCGCTAGCTTTCTGATGATTTGCTTGATTTCATAGACCGCGATAGGGTCAATGCCTGCGAAAGGCTCGTCGAGAAGGAGGAACTTAGGCTCAGTGGCGAGGGCGCGGGCGATTTCCGTGCGCCGGCGCTCGCCGCCTGACAGCGTGAAGCCGAATTGTCCACGAATCCGGCCAATACCGAATTCGTCAAGCAGGGCCTCAAGGTGTTCCTTTTTTTCAGGTTTACTGAGATCGCGCCGCGTTTCGAGGATTGCCCAGATGTTCTGCTCTACCGTGAGCTTGCGGAAGATTGATGCCTCCTGGGGCAGGTAGGCAATGCCCTGCCTCGCCCGTTTGTACATGGGTTTGCGGGTTACGTCGATTTCGTCCATCAGTACACTACCGCTTGACGGCTGATAGAAGCCTACTATCATATAGAAGATAGTTGTCTTGCCGGCCCCGTTTGGTCCCAGCAATCCCGCCACCTGACCATTGTGCATGGAAAAGTTCACGCCCCGTACCACTTCTTTACGGCCAAAGCGCTTCCACAGTTCCACAACACCCAAAACGTGTACCGGCGCAGACACTACGGCCCCTGACACCAACGGCACAACCTCTGGCTCCGGCACAGCAGACGCGATGTCTGACACCAACGGCACAGCCTCCGGCTCCGGTGCAGCAGACGCGATGTCTGACACCAACGGCACAGCCTCCGG
>JAISAE010000076.1 GCA_031266875.1 Treponema sp. | reverse complement strand
GATAGAACTCGTTCTACTGAGAGCATCTCTCATTAGTCTTTTGATAGAACTCGTTCTACTGAGAGCATCTCTCATTAGTCTTTTGATAGAACTCGTTCTACTGAGAGCATCTCTCATTTGTCTTTTCCGAGAACGAGTTCTGTTCAGAGGAGAAGGAGCGGGGCTTGGGTGTCAGTCGTGGAGTGTCAGAGGAGAAGGAGCGGGGCTTTGGGTGTCAGTCGTGGAGTGTCAGAGGAGAAGGAGCGGGGCTTGGGTGTCAGTCGTTCGTCTTGTGGCGGGTGTACTTTGACCACGATAATCGGGCTATAGAGGAGTGACTAGAGGAGTGACTAGAGCAATGACGACTAATGAGCTATCAAGTACCCAGCGTATAGTGAAGGCGATACAATCCATCCCCGCTGGCAAAGTATCGAGCTACCGCGACGTGGCGTTAGCTGCTGGGCTTCGCAACGGGGCGCGGCAGACTGTGCGTGTACTGCACTCGCTGTCGCAGAAGGAGCATTTACCCTGGCACCGCGTTATCAAGGTGGATGGTCATATCGCGCTGCCGTGCGGTGGAGGCCGTGAATTACAGATTGCGCTGCTGCGTTCCGAAGGCGTGGAGGTATCGGAACAGGGTGTTGTTGATATGCGACGCTATGGATGGGGCGCTTGAGCCGTTTCACGGCTAACGCAAAGCCTATGTACGGTTTGCTATCTCAAAATTTCGTCAAATCTCATGTCAATCGTTCTTTTAAGCTGAAGTAAGACTTCTTTGTGTATGCCGCCGCGCTCCATATCGGAATTCATCACCGGAACCAAAAGCTGATACACCTCAACACGAAGCGCCGCCGCAAGTTTCAGAATCGTCTTATCGCTGACCCAAGTCCGGCAACCTTCAATATCATTTACCATATTAGACGATATATCCGCTGTCTCAGCCAGCTTTTCCTGCGTCAGCCCTAAAATCTTTCTCTGCTTCTTGATGTTTTCAGCAAGCGTTTCCCGGAGTTCCCGTATATCCATCCAAATAACCTTGCAACAAGGATACTTAGATGTTGATAGCTATTAACACTTGACATCTTCGGGTAAAAGTATTGATAATACCGGTTATATAGCTTGATATTAATGGGAAAACCATACCTACAGGAGTATCTTATGGAAATAGAGAGATTCATTGACCTATTTGCCGCTGAGTTTGACGAGACAGACCGGAGCATATTTACGGCGGAAACAGCATTCAAAGCCCTTGATGAATGGAACTCAATGCTGGTGATGGTCATTATGACCATGGTGGATAATGAATACGGTGTTACGCTCAAGGCTAACGACTTAAAAAAAGCTGTAACCATCAAAGACCTGTTTGAAACCATCCGCGCTTACCGGATAAACAGCGCGGAAAACCGTGTATGAAAGCCTTTATCAAAGCCATTGCCCGCTATCTGCCGGAAGGACGGCTCTCCAACGCCAGCCTGGTGCAGGAGTTTCCCGAATGGGGCGCGGAAAAGATACTGTCCAAGGTTGGCATCAACACACGGCGTATCGCGGCGGCTGACGAGACCGCGACGGATATGGCGGAACGCGCCGCCCAAAACCTCTTTGAACGTTGCCATATTGCTAAGGGCGCGGTTGATTACCTGCTCTTTTGCACACAAAGCCCGGATTACTTTTTGCCTGCTTCCGCGTGTCTGCTCCAGAACCGGCTGGGACTGTCTGTCCATACAGGCGCGTTGGATTTTAACCAGGGGTGTTCCGGCTACATTTACGGCCTGTCGTTGGCAAAGGGCTTGTTGGCCGGAGGTATCGCGTCAAACGTGCTGCTCCTGACCGCAGAAACCTACAGTCGATATGTACACCCGCAAGACAAGGCGTGCAGAACCATTTTTGGCGACGGAGCCAGCGCCACGCTGATTGCCAAAGAAGGGTTTGCGGAGCTAGGCGAATTTTGTCTTGGCACTGACGGCGCTGGCGCGGAAAACCTGATCGTCCGTACCGGCGGGGCGCGTAATCCGGCGCGTCTCAACGCCCTTGAAATGGACGGCTACGGAAACCCGGTATCGCCGGATCACCTTTATATGAATGGCGGGGAAATCTATTCATTTACGCTTCGCACAATTCCCGCAATGGTGGAAGAGACTTTACGGAAAAGCAAGATCGCTCAAGATGATGTTGATTTGTTTGTGTTTCATCAGGCAAACGGATATATGCTTGAGCAGTTACGAAAAAAACTAAACATTGATAAAGACAAATTCTTTGTGAATCTATCGGAGCTTGGCAACACTGTATCAAGCTCAATACCTATCGCTCTTTGTGAAGCTCTTGAAAAAGGCTTGATACAAAAGGGAACAAAAATACTGCTCGCTGGTTTTGGCGTTGGGCTTTCGTGGGGAGGCTGTGTCCTGACATGACCCTTCATTCGCTGCCGTTTATCGCCTTCTTTAGCGCGGTGTTTCTGCTCTATTACGCGCCGTTCAGGTTTCGGGATAAGGCGTTGTATCAAAATGTACTGCTGCTTACGGTAAGTTATCTTTTTTACGGCCTTGTGAACTGGAAGATGATTCCCCTGCTTATCGCGGCAAGCGCCGTTTACTACGCATTAGGCATAGCCATTGCGGACGCCGGGGAATCGTCCCGCAAGGCAAATATGTTTGCAGCCCTTGGCGCGTGTATAGGAATCGCGCTGCTTTTGTACTTTAAGTATCTTAACTTCTTTATCACTTCGTTTATTGACTTATGTAAGCTCTTCGGCTTACGGGCAAATATACATACCCTGCATATTATGATGCCCCTCGGTCTTAGCTTCTGGACGTTTAAACTTATGAGCTATTGTTTTGAAGTGCGGGACAAGACAGCGCCGGTGCGCGGCCTTATTCCCTTTGCGGTATATGTCGCGTTTTTTCCCGCCATGACCGCAGGCCCCATTGACCGGCCTGACAAATTTATTCCCCAGCTTCGCTCTGAACGCACGTTCGATTACGGTCTTGGGGTTGACGGTGCGCGTCAAATGGTGTGGGGCATGTTTAAAAAGCTGGTGATTGCGGACAGGTTTACCATTACCATAGACAATGCCTGGAGCGTGCCTTTGGAAACAGCGGGAGTAAATCTGCTTATCGCGGCCTTTCTGTTTTCCGTGCAGCTTTACGCTGACTTTTCCGGTTATTCTGATATGGCCATTGGAGCAGGAAAACTTCTGGCTCTTAAAACAGCGAAGAACTTCAACTATCCATTCTTCGCCCGGAACATCGCGGAATTCTGGCGGAATTGGCATATATCCCTTACCTCGTGGCTTACAGATTATGTGTTCATGCCTCTCCACGACCACTTCCGCGCATGGGGCAAGGCGGGCGTGATGCTCGCCATCGGCATTAACTTTCTTTTGGTAGGACTTTGGCATGGCGCGAACTGGACCTTTGTCGCCCTGGGTGTGTATCACGGCGTTTTGTACATCCCCCTTATCGCAAGCGGAAGTTTTGGCCGAATCCCCAAACACCGCGTAAACAGCATAGGTTTTCCGCCGTTGAAAGACGCTTTGCGCATGCTGCTCACGTTTACACTGGTAACTTTTGGCATGGTAATCCTACGCGCACATAGCATAAGCCTTTGGCTGGAATATCTACGCGCTTTGGTCTTTAACTTTTTCCCCCTTTCGCTTTCCCCCGCAATGGTACAGGGCGAAACTAGGATACTGGCTTCTGTCGCGCTGCTGTTTGTGGAATGGTTCAGCTTTCGTTACAAGATGGAGTACGCGCTCTGTCTGGCGACAAAGTTTAACAGGGTATGCCGTTATGCCGCGTATGTTTTGATTGCCGTGCTTGTCAGCGCCTATTTGTTCGGCGCGGATACGCAGGAATTTGTGTATCAGCAGTTTTGAAAAAGGTGTGCCATGAAAAAGTTTATACAAAAAGTTCTCGTACTTTTGGCGTGTTATATTCCTGTTGCGTTTGTGCTTCCGGTTTTGTACGATCCCTTTAATGTGTTTCATTATCAAAACGTCCGCGACACCGGCGCCATCAATAGCAACTATGTCAAGATGCGCTATATTCTTGATAATCCTGACACATTCGACGCTTTCATGTTAGGAAGCTCAAAAGTAAGTACCTTGGACGTTACCCGCATTACAGGCCTTCGCTGTTACAATATGACCCGTCCATGGGGAACTCCACAAGAGTATGCTGATAATCTGCGCGTTCTTGTTGACAACGGCGTCATCCCCAAAACGGTTTTTCTGGGCATTGATACTGCTTCCGGCTGGCTTGACCCATCCATAAACGAGCGGCAATTAGGCTCAAAGCCCTACCCGTCCGGTTCCGCTCCCAAAGATGCGCGGCATGCGGCGTTTCTGGCAAGCTATTGTAATCCAATGGTGTATTCTTTGCTTCTGACAACGCTTCGGCATAAAGCAAAAGATGGCGAAGCATATCGCAGGCAATTTTATGAGAACGGCGGCAAAGCGCGGACAGAAAAGCCTGAACATTACCGCTGGGATAATCTCGCGTTTCAACTACAGGCGCGCTTTGCGCAGCATCCCATCGAAAACCGCATCGACGAAGGCTTAAACGACATAAAAACCATTGTCGCTCTTTGTCAGCAATACGACATTCGTCTTATTATATTTACCTCTCCGCTGCACGAAGCTGAGTTCCGGCTTTTTGTTGAACACGGTTATCTTGACTTTCTGCGTACCTTGGCGGACATAAGTGATTACTACAACTTTGCCGGCATCAACGACATCAGCATCAACAACGCGAATTTTGATGACGTGTTTCACCACAACATCGAAACCGGCGATCTTGTTCTTGACGCCATTGTTAATGGAAGCGTCGAACCCCGCCTTTTATCCCAGGGATTCGGTGTACTGGTAACAAAAGAAAATGTTGACAACGTACTAATGCGTTAGAGGCGCTGACGCCGGTTGGTCGACGCGACGTTGGTGGTGTCAGAGGTGGCATTGGTGGTGTCAGAGGCGCTCGCACCGGTGCGTTAGAGGCGCTGACGCTGGCTGGTCAGGACGCGGCGTTGTGGTGCCAGAGGCGCTCGCACCGGTGCGTCAGAGGCGCTGATGCTGGCTGGTCAGGACGCGGCGTTGGTGGTGTCAGAGGTGGCGTTGGTGGTGCCAGAGGCGCTGACGCTGGCTGGTCAGGACGCGGCGTTGGTGGTGTCAGAGGCGCTCTCACCGGTGCGTTAGAGGCGCTGACGCTGGCTGGTCGATGCGGCGTTGGTGGGTGTCAGAGGCGTTTGATCTAGGGGTACATGAGCGCCTGATGTACCCCTAGATCAGTGCCTGATGTAAGGGAGATCAGCGCCTGATGTAAAGGAGATCAGCGCCTGATGTGAGGGAGATCAGTACCTGATGTAAGGGAGATCAGTGCCTGATGTAAGGGAGATCAGTACCTGATGTAAAGGAGATCAGCGCCTGATGTACCCCTAGATCAGGCGCTGATCTAGGGGTAGAGGCGCTCCACACTACGCGGTTCGCCATCTTGTGATTCCTCTGAATACCTGTTATGCTGAAGTATGACTTCCGAACGGGAATCAATACTGCTTTCCAATGCCACATCTTTTGAGACGGTTCTAGACCAAACCTGTGAACGCCTATGGGGGAAAAAAGTGCGCTATTCCCTGCGGCGTTTACAAGAGCTGGACAGTGATTTACAGAACCTTGAGGCTGAACTAGATGTTTTCCTGCGTGATTATGAAAGGTAACGCTCTATACACGATCTACCGCACAGGGTATAGTGGTTATCATGATTTTTCCATTAGAAGAACTCATCGAATACGATAAAAACATGTATGAAATCACTTCCGCTGCCTCCCGTCGCGCCTACCAGCTTTCGCGGCTTGAAGACCCGGACATTGAGCTTAATGACGGCAAGGTGGTTTCTCTCGCGGCTCGTCAGTTGTTCACCGAACAAATCGAATTTCGCGTCGAAGACTAGTGTCATCGGCGTTTCCTATTCCAGTTCTCGTGCTTTTTGGGCCTACCGCCTCCGGTAAAACAGAGGTTCTTGAAACCCTGTTTACCAGCGCAGGAGCGTTTTCTCTGGCGGAGATCATTTCGGCTGATTCCATGCAGGTGTACCGAGGTATGGACATTGGAACGGCAAAGCCGTCGCGGGAATTGCGGGCGCGGCTTCCGCACCATCTCATTGATGTCCGAGCGCCTGATGAATTGTTCAATGCCGGCGACTTTGTTCACTTGGCCAGCGAGCTTTGCGTGGACATCGCGGCGCGGGGTAAACTACCGGTGCTTTCAGGCGGCACGGGTTTTTATCTCAAGAACTTTGTTCAGGGATTGCCTGCCGCCCCATCGTCTGACGCGCTGATACGGCGGGAACTCAGGGAGGAACTGAGTCTGCGTGGCGCGCCAGCCCTTGCCAAAGAACTTGCCGGCTGTGACCCAATAAGCGCGGCGCGTATCCACATCAATGATGAATACCGGCTATTAAGGGCGCTTGAGGTCTTCCGGCTTACAGGCAAACCATTAAGTTCTTTTGCTATGAACGGGCAAAGCGCATTGAGTCGATACCGCTTCCTCCTCATCGGTCTTGAGAGACCGCGAGAGGAACTGTACCGGCGCATTAACGAGCGTTGCGCTGCTATGTTTAGGGCCGGCCTTGCCAATGAAGTTCGGAGACTGTTTGAGGTGGGTTATACCCCAAAAGACCCGGGTCTGCGGGCTATTGGCTATCACGAGTTTTTTGAGGAAGATGCTGCGGGCAACTTCACGCTTAAAACCAACCTTGACGAGGTAGAATCGCTTGTTGCCCGCGACAGCCGTCATTATGCCAAGCGCCAAATCACCTACTTTGCCTCGCTTGCCAATAACGATGGCCAGCCTGTCCATTGGGTTTCCGCAGCAGACGCGCCTGTTGAGCGTATCCGTGTGGACATGGAAAAGCTATTTATGAAGCAGGGACATGGCTTAATGCCCCTATAACCCTTAATGCACTCCTCCGTTGGCTATGACTCTTGTCTTTATGGGTTTGCCGTCGATGAAGAGCGCTGTGCCGCCTGAAACTACGATGTAGTCAGCTACAGCAAGCGGCACGGAGAAGAAAGTATTGATGTCTATCTCAACAGGCGGCTCACCGGCGACCCCCTCAAGCGTTACGTGGGTTCCAGTTGGCGCGTCGCCCGCGTCGAGTGCTTCCACTGTTTCATTGCCGTCCGCGTCCTTGAGTGAGGCAGCAAGTAACATGCCGCGACTCTCAACGCCTCGCAGTTTTGCTGGCTTCAGGTTATACGCCACAATGATCTTTTTACCCAGAAGCTCTTCTTCTTTATAGAAAGGAACCAGACCCGACACGATCACTCGTTCCTCACCGGCGATTTCGAGTGTCTCGATATAGAGCTTATCCGCCTTGGGGTGGCGCTCAATCTTAACGATCTGGGCAACGCGGAGGTCAAGGAAGCGGGTGAACGGCGGCAATGTTGGTGGCGTTGGCAGGTCTGGTTGTTCAGCGGCGCGTTCCTGCTGAGTACCAGCATAACGCTGACGCAGAATGTCGATAAAGTCGTCTTCCAGCCTAGAGAAAAGCACCTCGCTACTAATGCGACTGAGACCGCTTGTTTCACCGAGTGAAGCCCAGTTGAGGGCGTCTTTGCCAATGCGCTGTCCCAAGAAGGCGGCAATCTTTTCAGCAGCTATGGGTATGTATGGATGAATCAGTATTGCAAGGTCTTTTATGAGGTAACAAAGGTTGTGGATCAGGGCGGCGGCGGCAGGCGGGTTTTCCTTGCGTGTCTTCCACGGCTCACCATCCTGAAACGTTTTGTTAGCAAACGACGACAGCTCGAAGATGGCGCGGAAGGCGTCGCGTAGTTCAGCCTTCTCAAGCTTGGCGCTAATGTCCGCCTCGAACTCACGCGCCTTGTTCCAGAACATGGCGCTGGTAGACCCGTCGCTGTCCGGTATTATGCCATCATAGTAGCGGGTAACAAAAGACAGGGTACGGTTGACCAGATTGCCCAGGTTGCCGATGAGTTCACCATTCACCTTTTCCTGAAAATCCTTCCAAGTGAAGAGCGAGTCTGCCTTTTCCGGACGGTTGTAAAAAATATAGAAACGCCAGACGTCAGCATCAATGCCAGTTTCCTTTGCGTCGGTGCCAAACACACCAACGCCTTTGGACTTGGAGAACTTGCCGCTCTCATAGTTTAGGTATTCGCTGCTGGACATGTGATGCAACATGGTCCACTGCTCGCTGGTTCCAAGCTGGCTACAAGGGAAGATCACTGTATGGAAGGGGATGTTGTCCTTGCCAATGAACTGGAACAGCTCCACGTCATCTGGCGCTTTCCACCAGTGCTTAACAAAGTCATGCCAGTCTGCCGGAAACCCTGCTTCACCGCTGCGCTCCGCCCCTAGATTGCCAGTAATTGATATATAACCAATGGGCGCGTCGAACCAGACGTAAAAAACCTTGTTCTCATAACCCGCCTTTGGCACGGGTATGCCCCACTTGAGGTCACGGGTAATCGCCCGCTCACGCAGGCCGTCGCGTATCCACGCCTGCGTCATCTGTACCGCGTTATTCGCCCAGTCGCCCTTTTCCGCTGCGACCGTGATCCATGCCTCAAGCCGGTCTTTGAGTTTGGGCAGGTCGATGTACAAATGCTTGGTTGATTGGAGCGTTGGCGTTGAGCCGCAGCTTGAACAGCGCGGCTCTTTGAGTTCGGTAGGGTCAAGTAGCTTACCGCACGCCTCGCACTGGTCACCACGCGCATCTGCGTAACCGCAGTGGGGACAGACACCGCGTACATAGCGGTCAGCCAGAAAACGGTCGCACTTGGCGCAGTGTAACTGCTGGCCGGTATGTTCCACGATGAAGCCATTAGCGTCCAGTTTCGTAAAGATATCCTGAGTAACTTCAGTCTGGATCGGGGTTGAGGTACGCCCGAATTTATCAAAGGCGATATTGAACCAGCGGTAAATGTCAGCGTGGATTGCGTGATAGCGGTCACAGAGTGCTTGTGGACTAACACCTTCTTCGGTAGCGCGGTTTTCCGTAGCTGTTCCATACTCGTCTGTTCCGCACACATAGAGCGTCTCGTAGCCGCGCAAACGGCAGAATCGCGTAAAGGCATCGGCGGACAGAACCTGAATGAGATTCCCCAAATGGGGCACGTTATTCACATACGGCAGCGCCGACGTGATGAGTCTTCGTTTCATAGCTTTGTACTATATAAACTGGAGGGAAAAACGCCTATCCCTGTTGGCAGTGGTGGGTATCGGTGCTACAAGTGCCAAAGTGCCAAAAGTGCCAGACACTAAAAGTGCCAGACACTGACACTCGCTATTAAAGCAAAATCGTTGTCAAGATCAATATATAAGGTATGAGATCACTGAGACTATTACTAGACAACGCCACCTACCACGTTACATCCAAAATCGACCATGACGCGATGGTTCTCCAAGACGCGGGGGTCAAACAAATGTTTCTGGACTTCGTTAAAAAAGCTAAAAAGAAGTTCAGTTTTGAGCTTTGGAACTTCACGATTATGGATAACCATATCCATTTTCTCATAAAACCGGGCAAAGGCACCTCTTTATCCAAGATTATGCAGTGGATCAAGGGTAATTTTGCGAAGAGGTGGAACAAAATACACCATACCCATGGGCATTTGTGGGGAGAGCGTTTTTTCTCGAAGATTATCTGGAATGAACGCCAATTTGACCAAGTATCCGAGTATATTGATAAGAATCCGGTAAAAGCACATTTGGTAGAGGATGCTAAAGACTGGGAGTTTGGCGGGCTGTTTCACAAGTTGTGGAAAATAGTTGGGCTTGTCGATGAGCTGTTGGCAGGCAAGCTGTTTTCCCGGGCAAACGGATAAACGGTGTCCGACGCTGACGCTCAAACGGAAATGGCAGCTTTACCCGGCTAACAGTACCAGACACTACGGCTGATGCTCATGCCCTTGGCTTATCGCTGCTGAACATCGACAGGTTATACCTTCGTACCGCTTCTTTCCATTGGCAGCCACGGTCGAATTCGTTTTTAAACATGCCAAATGAGGCGGACCCAGGCGAAAGCACCACCACATCACCAGCTTCCGCCACCGAAAAGCTGGCGTACACCGCCGAATCAAGCGTATCAAACGGACCCTGATACGGCAGGCCAGCCTTGTCCAGCAGGATGCGCAGCTTATCAGTGCCGGTTCCGGCTAGGAGGATAAGGGCTTTGGCTTTGGACGCGGCCTGCGCGAGCGGGCTGTAGCTAAGGTACTTGTCCGCGCCGCCGCAAACAAGTACAAGTGGCGCGTCGAACGCCTCAAGCGCCGCAACAACCGCTTCGGGAATAGTGGCTGTCGTGTCGTTGTAGAAACGAATACCTGCCACTTCGTGGAAAAACTCAAGCCGGTGTTCAATGCCGGAGAACGCTCCAAGCGTCTCCCGAATAAACGGAGCAGGTAGACCGAGGTCGAGGAGCGCCAGCGCCGCTGCCAGCAGGTTTTTCTTTTGATGACGCCCCGGTACACGGAGCTTCGCGGGAACTATCTCAAACGCTTCTGTATCAGCGGCAAGCCTTGCAAAACCTGCGCCATTTTTGGTGTCAGACACATTTGAGAGCCCAGCGCCGACAATTCCAGCAGGCAAGACGTTTTCTGTATAAGTAAGAGTACGGGCATGGGTTTCGCGTAGAAAGCTCTGACCCCATACGTCGTCTGTGGCAATGGTAAGATCAGCGCTATCCTGCCCCTGATAGATGATCCGTTTATCCGCCACATAGCTTTCCATAGAGTCGTAGTAGTTTTGGTGATCCGGCAGAATCGTTGTGAGCAGCGCAATACGCGGTTTAAACAACTTGCCCCGCAGGTCGCCGAGTTGCCAGCTTGAAAGCTCCATTACCACATCATCTTCCGGACAAAGTTCATCAAGGAACAAGAGTGGTGAAACCGTAATATTGCCACCCAGCCAGGCGTTTCCACGCATAAGGCCATGGTTTCGCGCCTCGGTAAGCCCCCAGTGAATGGCTGACGCGACGCTGGACTTACCCTTAGAACCAGTAACAGCGATAAGCCGCGCCGGTGAACTGGCCAGAAAGAGCGATATATCAGTTTCCACGCGCCGCGCTACCCTGAGAAAAGGCGAATCGCGCCGCACACCGGGGTTTTTGATTACCAAGTCAGCGTTTTCAAAATCGTGCATTTCATGGCGGCCAAGAACAAAGCGGATACCCTTGATGTCCCGCAGTTTTCCCAGCGACTGGGCAAGCGCGGCCTCGTCCTGTAGGTCAGTGATGGTAAGCGTGGCTCCATGCTGTGAAAGATAACGGGCAGACTCAAGTCCACCACCGTTTAACCCAAGCCCCATGATGAGAACGTTCAGATTGGTGTAATCAGCACCAGAGCGCTTCTGGATACTCATATCACCAGTATATCAGACACGACCACAATGTAAATAAGCCTTGATACAGTTTCCGAACTCTTCCATCGAATACATATTTTATTGATGTTATTACCGTAGCTATTGGCATAGCTATCGTATTCTTTTTTGTGAAAGCGCCGCCAGCGCTGAGGTCAGCGGAAAAACAGCGCATAAGTTATTTTCATGATATTTAAAGAGGGTTTTGTGTATATTACAACACTCGCATTTCTCAAGCATTTTGTTACCATCAACGCCACGTTTATGGTTATGGCCGGCCTGTGGCGTTTTTAACTCCCTTGCAGGTAAAAGTACACTTTACGCTTCGAAAGAGTCGTATGACACTTCAGGAACAGGGGCTAACGGTACTGCTGCTGTTCTATGCGCTGAAGCTTAGGCAGGAGGTAGGGCGAGCGCAGACAAGTGAGGCGTGAGCGTGTTATGCGGCGAAGATGCGCGAGATAGAGCTAGAGGTGGCAGTGGAACATGGGCAGGAGGCGCAGGAGCTGGACGTGCGTGATATGCGGATAGCGCCGGATCGCTGAAGAGCTATTGCTAAGCATGTACGATAGCTATAAAGAGTTGAGGAGGTAACTGGGACGATGGCAGGGACATTGCTATCGGTTTCGGAGTGCGCTGCCTCGCAGCGGGGCAAGCTCGGCTCCAAAACTTGAGGCAAAACGGAAGCGGGCTATGGGATCATTAATACGCCGGGTGCTTATCAAGGATGCTTGATTGACAAAGGAGTATTCTCCAACTAGATTTATTTTATGATATCAGCAATTGGTATTAAAATCGCTAATGGTGAGTTTTATCCGATTCTGGAAAAGAACGCGCCTGTTAAAAAGCGGCTTGTACTCACCACAGTTCATGATAATCAGCAAAGCGTTCATATTGATCTGTATAAAAGTAATACAGCGACCATGCGGAACGCTCTGTATATTGGTAGTCTCCTTATTGATCATCTCAAACCTGCCCCCAAGGGGGAACCTTCGATAGAAATCATTGTTACGTCCAATGGGTATGGGAAAATCGCGGTGGATGCTGTTGGCCTTGATTCAGCGGCGGAGACACGCCACCTACAGGTGGCGATGAACGTGCCGGTGGATTCATCGCTGGCCATGGGTGCTGATTTTGAAGTTGAAGATGTCATGCCGAGCCTTAACCCGCCGACAGGTCTATATGTTTCCGAGGCGAAAGAGAAATTTCCCTGGCTCATTGCGCTCGTTTCCCTCATTGGCGTGCTTATTATACTTTTTTTGCTCTGGTTTTTTTTATTACGAGGGAAAGGTAACAGAGAAATGCTGCCAGATGTACTCAGCGCGGTGGAATCGCCTCAGCCTGAGCCTACGCCACTTCCGACGGCCTCCTCTGCACCGCTTGCCGCCAGTGTCCCGCCATCGCCAGCTCTGGCGCCTGAGCTAGCAACGCCTGAGCCGCTTGGCGCCAGTGTTGCTGAGCCTGAACCAGTGGCAGAGTCAGAGCCGCTTGCCACCGGTATTGCTGAGCCGGAGCCGTTTATGCCGATAGAAGAAGTAACAGAGGAACCAAAACAGGCCACGGCGGTCGTGCCGCTCATTGAAGCGCCGGTTCAAGCGCCTGAGCCGATGCTTGAAGAAGTTCCCCGAAGCAGACCAGCGCCGCCGGTCGCTTCGTATAAGGTTCCAACCACCATTCCTCCCTCTGGCGCACCGTATCGGATACGATGGGGAGATACCCTGTGGGACATATCGGAGGCTTTTTATCGTAATCCCTGGCTGTATCTTCGTATTGCTCGGTTTAATAATATCCGTAATCCTGATCTCATTGTCTCAGGTACTACCATTCGTATTCCGCCACGTTAAGACGCGGCTTCTCCTGTTGCTTCTGCTCTGTGTTGCTCTTTCCTGCAAGAGCGAGGAGCGGGCGGATGTCCCGTCTCCGCAGTTCTCGGCTGCTTTTTATGAGGCGCTCCTTATACGTTCACATATAAGCGATGGTACTGAAGCGGATATACGGGAACGATTTGAGACCAGCCTCAAAAGCGCTTCCCCCCGAATACGCGAAGAAACTGCCCGTGAGCTTATTCCAATAGTCTTACGGGATAAGGATACCAGTATTCGTGTTACCAACATAGATCGTGATCTGTATGGGGCGATACTGTACACCAGAAGCCGCTGGAATGAGACATTGGAAGTCCTCAAAGACGCTGATTCCCCCTGGTCAAAGGCCCTGAGTGCCGTGATTAGGTACCGTGAAGAGGAACATAAAGATGCGCTCATTGATCTGCTCATGGACGCTCCGATTGATAACGCCTATGTATGGGCGCTGGATACGCTAGAAACGATTGAGGAAGAACATATCCGTTTATCTGAGCTTGAGCTTGCCGCCATATACGGCCGCCGCGCTGCTGCCCGTTCCAACTTTAGCGAGGCGCTGAACCATTTTCGCGTTGTGATTGCACAAAACCCCCGGCTCTTCTGGCGCTATCCAGCCATGCTGAATGATTTGGGGCGCAGTTTTCAGTACAGCTCCATACCCGAAGGCATAGCAACCCTGCTTCAGTGGGAAAGCCTGCTCCAAATTCAAATTGACGCAGTGTCTGACACCCTTGACGTCCCTGTAGTCCGTTACCAGCTCCGCTACTTTCTGGGGCGACTTGAACGACAACGTGCGCGTTATGAGGAGGCGGAGGGTTACTTTCGGGCTGCGCTTCTGCTTGCACCGGATGCAGAGCAGGAGGATGCCTGTATTTGGTATATCCTTAACATGGCGCTGACGAATAAGCCGGAAAGCCTGGCGGCGCTTCTCGCGCTTTATCAGCGACGCTGGCATGACGACGCTTACTTTGAAGACATCCTATCTCCCTACTGCCGCTATCTCACGGCGACCAGGCAATGGACAATCCTACTTGAGACGTTTTTGCGTATCCGCAATGGCAGGGACCGGGCGCTTGTCGCTCAGTACGCCTATATTTTGGGACGGGCGCTTGACGAAGGTTTCCTGACTATAAAAGATGCCGCACCAGCCTTGAGCGCCCTGAACTTGGGCGCGGAAACCACAGCGGACGCGCTGGAACTGGCATTTTACCGAATCGCCTTTGAGGAGTCCCAGGCGTCGTTTTATTACCGCGCTTTAAGCGCCTCCCGCCTGGGCCTTGCTTTGGATCTTGCCCTGGCGCAAGACGTGGCGACTGAAGCCGCCATGAGCGACGATATCCAGTTCCTTATAGGCTTCTTTGATGCGGGTGCAGGCTCACTCGTGTTACCTTATCTGAACCGCCTGCGGGATACGCTTTCCATTGCCGAGCTTCGGCGCATGGCCGAGGCATTCGCCGCTGATGAGCAGTGGATCGAGTCCATCAGGATTGCCGGCGCCTACATGAACCGGCAGGATTATGTGATGAATCGCGCAGACCTGGAACTCTATTACCCGCGTTCATTCAAGGACATCATTGAGGAACGCGCCATTGACCTGAACCTTCCGCCCCAGCTTCTCTATGGCCTCATCCGCACGGAGAGTGCTTTTGACGCGAACATCGCTTCCTACGCCGGAGCAATCGGCCTTACCCAGCTTATGCCCGCAACCGCGCTGGAAGAGGCGCGGCGCATTGCCAGAAACGGCGGGCCAAACTATGTGGAGGACGGCAAGGTTAACGCCCGTGATCCGGTTGCCAATGTACACATCGGCGCGTCATATCTCAGTTCCCTGGTGAAGAGCATGGGGAATCCAATGTTGGCCTTACTTGCTTACAACGGCGGACCAACGCGGATGAGACGCCTGCGTAATGCTGAACCAGCTCTGCCCATGGACCTGTTTCTGGAGACCATTTCGATAAACGAAACCCGCAACTATGGAAAACGGGTAAGCGCTGCCGCAGCGATGTATGGCTACTTGTATTTTGATTTGAGTATGACTGCTGTTGTTGCCGATATATTTAGGTAAGATGTTATAAAAACATATATGAGAATTCTCCAAATTTGATTACAAGCTATGTTCTGGTGAGGTTATCCGTGTATTTGAAAGAAGTTTTCACGCAAGAGGTATCCAAATTTCGTCTTATCGCTATCACTGCTGGCGGGATACTGGGATTTATTTCTACTATACTTGGGGTTTCCATCACCGGTGCGCTCTTTGGCGCGGAAGGCTTTCTGTTCGGGATAGGAACCTTTCTGGTGAATGCCTACGGAATGCTTTCCTTTGCGATTCCAGCCTATATTTTCTTTGCCGCTTTCATCCTTGCCGAACCAGTCTATCGCCCCCAGCATATTTTTATACTTAACGCAAGCCTCGTCCCCTTTCTGACACTGGCCATTGGTTTTGTGTTTACCCGCGACTTTGACAGCTTCTCGCTCAGTATCCCATTACTCCGGTCACTGGGCAGGTCAGGCTTTAACTTTTTTATCGTTTTACTGACTACGGTTGAGGGCATAGCGATCACGCTGTTCATGAGTATGCTGTTTCCCCGTGAGTATGAAAAACGGGAATACATCAGACACCTCAGCCAAGACGATCCTTTGCCGTTCAGAAAAAAAGTCGCGCCGATTCAGCGTCCCTCAGCACGGCGAATGTCGAGAACGCCGCTTCACTTGGGCAAGCCGCCTACTATTCTGCTCTTGCCATTTAATCAGCCGGAACCGAAACCACTAGAAGAAGCGCCCGAAGAAATCCAGCCTGAAGCGCCGCCAGCAGCGCCTGTCGTGAAAGAATTCCGGCTTCCTGAATTAAAACCGCTCTCCACAGCTCAAGTTATAGAAGAGTTTACGGCCGTGCGGGAAACACAGGAACCTGTCGCGGCGCCCGTAAAGCCAGTGAAAAAAGTCTGGCCGCCATATCAGGTACCAGTTAGTGGCATTCTGAATGAATGTTCTGGCGCTGATGATCTTGTTGATACGAACGCGAAAAATGAGGGACGGATTCTGGAGGAAACACTCAGGGAATTCAACATTCAGGCTAAAGTTACGGATATACGGAAGGGACCAGCCATAACTATGTTTGAGATACTGCCCGCGCCGGGAGTAAAGCTGACCAAGATTGCGGGTTTGCAGGACAACTTTGCGCTCAGGCTGGCCGCTGTATCCGTGCGTGTCGTGGCTCCCATTCCGGGGAAACACGCTGTGGGCATTGAAGTACCCAATGCCAAACGGAGCGTGGTTGCCTTTGCCGAGCTTATCGAGGCTGAACTTGAGCGAAACAAATGCCATGCAGAAGTTCCCGTGATACTCGGCAAAGATATAAGCGGGGAATCGCAAACCATTGATCTCACCCAGACTCCACATATCCTCATCGCCGGCTCAACCGGTTCTGGCAAGTCTGTCTGCGTGAACGCCATGATCCTCTCGATCCTCTACCTTTGCACTCCCGCTCAATGCAAACTCATCCTGATTGATCCTAAGATCGTGGAACTTAAACTCTACAACGGCATTCCCCACCTTTTAACGCCGGTGATTACCGAACCGGCCAAGGCGTTTCAGGCTCTGCAATACTGCATTTCGGAAATGGAACGACGTTATGCTAACCTTGAGGCTATGAGTGTACGGGATATCAAAACGTATAATAAGCGCATTATAGAACGCGAAGTTGGCGCAGAACCCATGCCGTATATCGTGGTAATCATCGACGAGTTCGCCGACCTTATGGCCACCAGCGGCAAGGAACTGGAAGCGATTGTGGCGCGTCTCGCGGCTATGAGTCGCGCTATAGGCATCCACCTTGTACTGGCGACTCAGCGCCCCTCGGTTGATGTGATCACAGGTCTCATCAAGTCAAACATCCCCAGCCGTATTGCCTTCATGGTAGCAAGCAACATGGACAGCCGCATCATCCTTGACAAAACCGGCGCTGAAAAGCTGCTGGGTAAGGGTGATATGCTTTACAAAGGCGCGGACATTCCTTTTCCTGTCCGTATTCAGGGCGCTTTTGTTTCAGACGAAGAGCTTGAGCGAGTCGTGGAACACGTTAAAACACTGGGTGAACCCGCCTATGTCGATAACGAAATGTTCTATAATGAGGATGATTCAGGTTCCCTGCCCTACTCCGGCTGGGAAGACCCTCTTTATGGACAGGCGCTGCAAATCGTTAAACAACAGGGCAAGTTAAGTGCTAGCTCTCTCCAGCGCAAGCTCAACATCAAATACAACAGAGCTGCGCGACTCGTGAAAGAAATGGAAGAACGCGGGGTACTTGGTTCGACGCGGGGTCCCAGACCACGAGAATTATTAAAAGAAGTGTAGGGAGACTTTTTTATGGTCTACCGATCCGTATTACCAATACTGCTTATGACCTATTCGCTTGTATGCTGCACAAAACAGACGCCGGAGCAAGCCGCAGTCGCCGCGCCTGTGGACGCAGAGCCAGACATGGCTGCAGTCGTTGTTGTTTCTCCCCCCAGCTATCGAAATATCTCCAGTGTATCGCAGGAAGACCGCGACACAGTTGATGGCTTCCGTGCGCGTGGCCGTGAATTCATTCTGGGCGTGAGCGATCCAACGCTGTACTTCACGCAAGAAGACAATACCATAAGCGGCTATGCCGTGTTGCTGTGCGAGTGGTTCTCCGCTGTCTTTGAGATTCCCTTTAAGCCGCGCTTTTACCAAGCCAATGCTCTTACCGCCGGCCTTGAAACCCACCAGATTGACTTCTCCGTACCCCAGAGCAGTACGGCGTTCCCCGTGATAAGCACCGGCAATCCGGCCTTATCGCCCATCATTAGGATAGCTGAGCTGGCTTTGGCACAAGGCGGGGCAGAACAGCTTGCTGAACTGCGTAACAAAGAGCCGCATGAATACCTTTTCAGCGCATTAAGCGACACGGATCGCGTCCCCATAGCGGAGACGCCTGTCGCAGAGACTGGAGAGCCACTGCTCACTGAGCAAGAACCGGATGATATAGACGCGATCCAAGCCCTTACCAGCTTTTTAACGCAATACAACCTTGTCATCATCATCATACTCTTTGCCACAGTAGTTGTACTCGTTATATTTGTTTTGCTTAACGCTATGCGTTATAAACACCTAAACAAATACCTTGAAACCACGATAAACCAGCGTACTGAACAACTTGAGATACAGACCAAAATCGCCCAAGACCGCGCCCATGAGCTTGAGATTCAGGCCAAAGTCTCGCAGGTTGCCTCGCAGGTCAAGAGCGACTTCCTTACCCGTATCAGCCATGAGATACGCGCACCGCTCAACGCCATCATGGGCATGACCGAATCCGCCCGCAAAACAACTCTGTCTCCCAAAATCCTTGCGTGGCTGGACCAGATATCCACAACTTCAACACACCTGCTGACGATTCTCAATGATCTGCTTGATATGTCCAAGATTGAGTCCGGTAAATTCGTACTGGTACATAAGCCGCTTCTGCTCAGACCTACCATACTGGAAGTAGCGAGTATCGTTGCTCCGCGCTGTCGTGATAAGCAGATACACTTCCTAACCAATGTGCGTGAGCTTCCAGACATTAGTATTCTGAGCGATAAGCTCCGGCTCAAGCAGGTACTCATCAACCTTCTGGATAATTCGGTGAATCTTACGCCGGAACAGGGTAAGCTCGCGCTGGTGGTCAAAGTCGAGCGGGAAACCAACAGGGATGTTGCCATTATGTTCCGTGTTACTGACAGCGGCATTGGCATGAGCGGAGACCAGATGGCGAAGATATTCAACCCCCTTGAGCAGGCGGATGCCTCCCTTGCGCCACGTTTTGCCGGTACTGGTCTGGGGCTTTCCATCAGCCAGAGCCTCGTAGCTCAGATGGGCGGCCAGATCGCGGTGAAGAGCAATCCGGGCAAAGGCTCCTCATTTAGCTTCACGATTACCTGCGAGAAGACACAAGACGCTCAAACCGAACAGGACGAGCAGATCATACGGAAGCCAGAACTGGTACACCCACCAATGAATAGGGCGCTCGTATAAAGTCGCACGTGTCTGGCACGTGCGTGGACGCGCTCACGCCCCTGTCTCTGACCCTCACGTGTCTGGCACGTGCGTGGACGCGCTCACGCCCCTGTCTCTGACCCTCCGTGTCAGGCACGTGGACGCGCTCACGCCCCTGTCTCTGACCCTCCGAACTCGGTGAGAATCGCTCCCCAGCGTAATGGGAGTTGGAGTCCCAGCGTAATGGGAGTCAGACTCCCAGCATAGTGGGAGTCGGTGTCCCAGCGTAGTGGGAGTCAGACTCCCAGCATAGTGGGGAGACACGCTCAACTAGGAGCTGAGTCTGGGTATTCAGAAGAGTTTTTCAATCGCCAGGTATGCCCAGGGGATAAAAATCGCGGGAATGAGGTTCGCTACCCTGATTTCCTTGACTCCGAGGAAGTTAAAGCCAATCGCCGCCACGACAAGGCTTCCCACAGCGGACATTTCGGTGATGATGTCTGGGGTTAGCAGGTCTTTTATAGCCAGAGAAGCGAGAACAATGCCGCCCTGGTACACAAAGACCGGTATGGCGGAGAAGACCACACCGATACCCAGGGACGCGGCGAACACGAGCGATATAGAAGCGTCGAGTATGGACTTGGCGAGAAGCGTTTCGTGGTTTCCGAGCAAGCCGCTCTGCATGGAGCCTACAATGGCCATGGAACCGGTGCAGAATAGGATGCTGGCTGAGACAAAGCCTTTGGAGAAAGTGCCGCCGCTCATGCCGAGTCTTTTCTCAGCCCATGAGCCGCAGCGGTTCATCAGCCTGTTGATATTGATGAGTTCGCCGATGATTGACCCGATAACCATGCTCATAATGAGTAAAAGGACGCGCTCGTTGTCGAACGCGCCCTTAATCCCCACATACACGATTGAGAGGCCGATAGCTGTTTTGATGATTTCCTCAAAACGCGCCGGAATACCCTTGATGACAAAACAGCCGAGCAGACTACACACAACAATGGCTAGGGCATTGACTATCGGACCTAACATACTTCTCCCTCTCTGTTTATGGCAGGATGTTCCCTGCGGCTAGGTATATCGCGTACCACTCTTCGCGGGAAAGGGTGATATCAGCGGCTTTGGCGCAGTCGCTAAGGCGCGAAAGGTTCATGGTGCCGGTTACGGGCTGGAACTTCGCCGGATGACGGAGTAACCAAGCCATAGCGATGGTGGTGTTGGAGACGCCGTACTTGGCGGCCACTTCGTCGATCTTGGCGTTGAGCTTGGGGAACTCTTTGTTACCCAAGAAAACGCC
Organism: Treponema sp.; assembly: GCA_031266875.1. Lineage (GTDB taxonomy): Bacteria > Spirochaetota > Spirochaetia > Treponematales > Breznakiellaceae > JAIRMT01. The sequence continues at coordinate 28,965 of JAISAE010000076.1, read as the reverse complement.
TTTGAAGAAACCGTACTGGAAGGGCGACCAGGGCTGAATGGTGATGTCATTGAGCCGGCAGAAGTTGAGTATGCCGCCGTCGCGGTTGATTGCTGCGTCGTCGGTCATGTTGACATGAAGCTCTTCGGTGATCATAGCCGCGTTGGTGATACTGAGCTGAAGCTGGTTGGCGACGAGAGGCTGGCGGACAAACTTCCGCAAGAGCTTTATCAGTCCGGGGTTTTGGTTAGACACGCCGAAGTTCCGCACCTTGCCTTGCTCGTGGAGCGTGTTGAAAGCCACTGCCACTTCTTCCGGCTCCACGAGCGCGTCAGGGCGGTGGAGCAATAGCACGTCGAGGTAGTCGGTTTTGAGCCGTTTGAGGCTAGCGTCCACCGAGGCGAGGATATGCTCTTTTGAGAAATCGAAGGCGATTCCCGGCCTTATCCCGCACTTGCTCTGGATAAAGATTTTTTCCCGAACCGCTGGCGTCATGCCGATGGCATCGGCAAAGATGGATTCGCAGGTTCCGCCGCCATAGACATCGGCGTGATCAAAGAAGTTTGCGCCCAGATCGAGAGCGCCCTTAACAAAGGCCTCAGCCTCACTCTTGCCAATGCCATTGATACGCATACAGCCCACGGCAATAGTGGGGACTTGCAGGTTCGATAAACCAAGCTTGATGGTTCTCATAAACAATACTCCTTAAAAGTGATATAGATATGAACATGCTAAAAGTTGACGTAAGTATTAAGTCAAGGGGGGAACATGGGAACATGGGTATCAAAAGCGCAATCCCTACCTTTAGGCAGGGGCTTACTACTGACAGTGGTGTTATGTTCGGGCGCCGAGCTTAAAATGGAACTGAGGCAGTACCGGCGCTGAGGTTGCGGCTGCCTTATTTTCCATTTTGATCGCGTCGAATACTTCCTGTCTGAATATCTTTATGTTTTTGGGCGCGTCTACCCCGATACGGATATGATCGCCCTGTATTTCGATAATCGAAATAGATATATCCTCACCGATCATAATCTTTTCATTGATTTTTCTGGATAGTATTAACATGAATTTGCCTCTCGCGCATTGAATTCCGCGAAGATGTCATGCTTAACCATCCAGCGTGGGTCTTGCAAGATTACTTGTTTTCCCAAGCGGGTTTCTCGATTGACGATAAGCGGTCCCTGAAGATTAGCGGTCATGGAATTTCCATTAGGAATCGTAACGATAGAAAGAATCAGCGCCTGCCGCGGCTCGTCAATGCCAAGTTCCTGAAGATCATCACTGTCGAGTTGTACCTCGTAATCAGGTCTGAACAGAAAAGGATCGATTAGGGTAAAGGCAAGACTCTCAATATCAACTGATTGGAGGGAGTAAAAAGGCGGACACTCTGTGTCCAGTAACGCATAGTCTTTTAACACCTCGAACCCGAACAATCCGCGGGGGAAATTCAGTATCTGTCGCTCGTCAATGTCAATGGTTTCATGCGTTTTTGTTGTTATTTTCATCTTATCCCCATTTCTTTAGATTCAAGCAAGTCTCACCCAGAGGCAAGTGGGTGAGATTTTCTTAGCGCAGGTAGTCCAGCAGTGTTGTTGACAGCACCTTTGACGCGGTTTGGAGCGCGGCTTTATGCGCGAAATCGAGCATACTCAGGTCAGTGGCAGCGGCAGCGAAGTCTAGCCCTGTTTCCCGTGTGAGCGAGGCGGTAACATTGGGGATTTCCTCGTTGATACGCCCCCACGTCTGTGCTGCGCGTTCTGCGCGACTGCCAACTTCGGCAAGGTTCTTCTGCACATTGTTCAGCGCGAGGTCAATGCCGCCGATGCCCTGAGTGCCGATGAAGTCTATGTCGCCCCGGAATAGCCCGTCGCGCAAACGGATCACCATATCAAAGATCGAGCCGCCCGAAACTTTGGCACTGCTGTTCCAGTTTGGCGCGCCGGCCTCAGCCGATGTTGCGATGACACCGAGGTCGCGCATGACTGACGAGCCAGCGGCGTCCTCGACGCGGATTAGGTGGGCGCTCGTGCCTTCAAGGGCCATGCCGTTGGTTTCCGGATCAATGTATGCCTTGACCGGGGCGGCGGACTCGTTGATCTTGGATGCGATCACCCTCGCGGTATCGCCAACATTAACCGTGATCTCCTGGCCATCAATGTAGAACGCGCTGGCGTTTGCGACGCGGTAGCCTGAAGCATCAAAGCTCGAAAACACCTGCATCTTCTCAGCCCAGAACGCCTCACCGCCGCTGAGGTCAAGCTCGCCATAGACACCTTCGCTGATCTCTGCCTTGCGCGACGCGCCTGCGCCCCGGTACTCAACCGCCGCAATCATCGGTTCCTCGCTGCCTTCGACAACACCTTCGATGGCGCGGAAGGGTTCACTGAATGCCCGGTCGCCAGCAAAGAGTTGCCGACCATCAGGCCCTAATGCGTTAGATATTGACACAAGTTCTTTCAGCAGCTCGTTGGTTTCCACAGCCATATAACGCATGTCCTGCTGGGTATAGACGCCGTTAGCGCCCTGTACCGAAAGGTCGCGGAGACGCTGGAGTATGTCATTCGTCTGCCGCAGATAGCCGTCGGTCAGGTTGAGGTGTTCCTGCGAGTAGAGCGTGTTGCTCTCAAAGCGTTCAAGCCGCGCAATGTAGGACTCGTAACGCACTGCATGAGAAGCGGCGAGGGGGTCGTCGCGCAGTTGCAAGAGCCGCGACTGCGCCCCGATTTGTGACTGGACATTGGCCAGCCGCTCTTCCTGCCGGCGCAGATAGTATTGACTATCAATGCTCGGCATATTCGTGGAGATTCGTGTCATTTATTACGCTCCCATTTTGATGAGGGTATCAAGCAGTGTGTTCATCGTGGTGATGAACCGCGCTGCCGCTGAGTACCCGTGCTGGTACTTAATCATGTTGGTCAGTTCCTCGTCGATGTTGACGCCGGAGACTGACTGCCGCATGTCTGTAAGTTGCTTCATTACGAGGTTTTGCGTCTCAAGTGCGCGACCGCTTTGCTCGCCCAGAAGACCAATACGTCCCACGGCATCCGCGAAGTAGTCGTCGAATGTGCCGAGTTGTCCGACCATAACGTCGGTGTTTCTGATAGCGGCGATGGCCAGCGCTGCTTCGCCGTTACCCACGTTGGCGGCTCTGTCATTCTCGCCAAAGCCAGCGGCGACTGAGGCCGGATCGCGGGTGAGCGCAGGGTTTATTTCGATCCAGCCGGACGGGTGAGCAATGGGCGCGGCTGCGATGTTGGCAGTCGTCATGCTCAAGCTGTTTATCGCATCGGCACGCCCCCAGTCAAAAGCGCCATCAGCACCGGACGCGCTTAACACACCAGCGTAGCCTTCGAGAAAACGACCGCTGTCTTCAATATGCCGGATCACGAAGTCAGGGTTGGAGGGGTCAGACGCCGTTGTACCTTTAAGCGAAAGTCGTCCCTCGCGGTCGAGCCGCGCTGTAACTTCCGCGCCGGAGTTATTGATGCGGGTAACGATGTCTATCACGGTATCGGTTGTGTAATATGGTACATCAACATTGCCTTTGTTGGCTGAGAGACTGATATTGCCCTCAAGCCCCACCTGAGCGCGGCTCTCCAGCGGGTTAGTGCCGGTAACGCGAAAGATGTAGCTTGAGTCGTACACGCCATCACCATTACGATCATAGTTGCCACTGACATTGGTAACAAAACGGTATTCTGTAAAAAAGTCTTCGCCGGTACTGCCGTTTAGACCATACCCCGCGCTATGAACCTCGTTAACGAGATCAACAAAGTTCATAGTCATGGAGTCGAGATGCTGAACCTCGTCATTGATCACGTTATCCCGCAGGTCGATGAGCGCCGCGAGTCCGCCGCTCCTAAAATATGCGTCCTCACCGGTATCGCCCCACACGATCCGAGCATAGCCGTCAACGCCAGCCTCCATCTCAAACTGCCTGCCGATATGCCCCTGTACCAATACCTTGCCGCCAGTATGAATGATGAACTCGTCGGGGTCGCGGTTCGTAACTTTGATATCTATAATAGAGGAAAGTCGATCAGCCAGCAGATCGCGGCGATCCAGCAGGTCGTTAGGCATATCCCCTTGAGCCTTTACTTCCTCAATGGTGTTACTCAACGCGGCGATCTGTTTGGATAGTTCGTTCACCCGATCTACCGTGAGCTGTATATCCTCATTCGCCATATCTTGGAGACCCTTGAGCGACTGATACCGGTCATGGATGCTGTCGATGAGTGTCTGTCCCCGCTCAAGTACAGCTGTACGCGGCGCTGTCTCACTCGGATAAATCGAAAGTTCCTGCCATGAATCCCAAAAGGCGTCCATTTTGCTGCGCACGGAGTTATCGCCGGGTTCAAGGTAAATCTGTTCCAGCGAACGGATATACGGGTCTCTGGTGGTCCAGTAACCCTCGCTCGAAGCCTGTTCGATGATGCGCCGGTCAAGCAACTGGTCGCGTATCCGCTCAACCCGTTCAATGACGCTTCCTTGCCCAATCTGGCCAGGGCGTTCCTCACGGTTCAGGCCGGGCAGATACAGCGGGTCCATTGCCGAGAACTCGACCCGCTGGCGCGAATAGCCCTCAGTATTGGCATTCGACAGGTTATGACCAGTGGTATTGAGCGCTATCTCATGGGCTGAGACCGCCCGTTTACCCATTTCTATACCTAAAAAGGTTGATGCCATGTTTGTAACTCCTTTACTGTTTTCAATCCACACGCTCACGTGGGAGATTCTTTACTAAAAGATTCGATTCAGTACCATACACCGCATATCAGCGGCGATTTGCGTTCCTCTGCGGGAATACAGCTTACTTTTACGCTCCGGGAACGCGGCATTGACGAAGCCATCAACCGTGGTTTTCGCCTCATTGAGGTAAAGCAGTAAAGAATCGCTGGCGGCGCGTAGTTTCATCGCCCGCAGCCTGAGTCCACGATACAGATCAGTGAACTGCCTGCGCTCCGTTTCTGGCAGGCGTGAGGCAAAGGCATAGAGGCGGGCTTCTGGTGGACGAGCTGCGTTTGGCGCTATTGGCTCGGTAACACCAGCGGTGTCTGGCGCTGTCTGCTCGACAACATATCTGGCACCAGTGGTGTCTGGCACTGTTGGCTCGACAACGTGTCTGACACCAGCGGTGTCTGGCACTGTTGGCTTGGTAACATGTCTGACACCGGCAGCGGTCATATCTGACACCAGAGTGTCTGGCGCCATTGGCTTGGCGGTCATTTGCGCAAAGAGCTTAGCGCGTTCCGCGTCAAGCTCCTCAAAACGGGCGCTGTAATCTTGCATAGACTCAACGAGAATTTCAAAATCGTCCCATTGACGGTTTGTTACCGCATTCTTGATCGAGTCTTGAACACCGGCGATCTGATCCATGAGTTCGGTTTGTATTTGCATCAGCTCAAGGCTTTTTTCAGTAGCTTCCATAATGTATACCTGTTTTTATATCGGCATATACACTGGTCTGATTTACGTTTGTTTCGAACCACGCACTATGATAGGCTATAAAAAAGTGTCCTGACATAGACTTAACTTATGTCAGGACACTTCCTAAGCGGGAAACGGGAGTCGGACCCGCGACATCCACCTTGGCAAGGTGGCGCTCTACCACTGAGCTATTCCCGCACAATCTACAAAACCTGAGCCTCTCAAGGATCGAATGTGCGACCCGCAGGTTAAGAGAGCGTTCTTAGCTATGCTCTTATATATATACTATAGAAACCTTTTTATCTTGTCAACCCTTTTTTTATCTTTTGTGAAAGAAAAACACTAGATTCATCGGTATAGGTCAAAGCGAATCCCGCACCGGTTAGGTGATCCTGATATAATTTGTATCTTATCTCCTATCATTATTCCTATAGTATAGCGGAACGAATGTGTGTTTGTCAAGTATCTTTTCTTATCTTTTATCATTGAGAAGCATAGCGCAGCGACATCTGCTACGAGACAAGACGCGCCTCCCCATCCAAGTCGCCCAAGAAGCTCTTTTAACCTGCTCCTATGTGTGGGATTACTTGGCTCCTACATATGGGAACAGCTAGCTCTCATAAGTGGGAGCACCTAGCTCCCACATGCGGGAATACCTATCTTCCATACATGGGAACACCTAGCTCCCACATACGGGAACACTTAACTCCCACAGGTGGGATCGCATATCTCCCACATATGGGAGCACCAATCTCCCACATACGGGAACACTTAACTCCCACAGGTGGGATCGCATATCTCCCACACGTAGGAACACTTAGCTCCTATACATGGGAACACCTAGCTCCCATATGTGGGAGAGCTTAGCTCCCACATATGGGAACATCCATCTCCTACATGTGGGAATACCTATCTTCCACACATGGGATAGCTTAGCTCCCACATGCGGGAATACCTATCTCCCATAGATGGGGTAACTTAGCTCCTGCTGGGCAAGAATTGGGAAGGACGCCGCAATCCATAGCCTGCGCCACTCTTTTGCCGCCTACTATGGCCAGCCAGAATGTAGTGGATGGCCAAAACCCCCTTGATGTTCTGGAGGAGAATAAGGAATAAGGTGGCTGGCCAGGATGAAGGTGGCAGCCGGCTATCAGGATACTTAACAATATGAGAGAAGAAGGTATGATTGATGCAATGTCTTCAGAAGCCTGTAGGCTTGTTTGAGGCTATAAATATTTTTGTACAATACCCTCTCATAAAACCATTCTCATACCACTCTTTGAAAGAGGCAAAACTGCTGTCAAATAACTTGTGACCCTTGTCAATCAGAATAAGCCGCTCAGGATAGGGAACACTCGCTTCTTTCATAAAGATCGCGCAGGATACTTTCCACATCGCTTTCCTGAATACTGATCTCCCGTACATCATAATGAGCAGTCAGCCATGAAACGGCCTCAGCGACCGGTATCAGCGTTTTTTTGCATGAAATTGTATAGACAAACTCATCATGAACTTCTACGGTCATATAGGAATGTTCCACGACAGAGGCGCTTCCAAGCCGCGCCACAATTCGGTAGGAATCACCAAACTCATTACTAAAATCACGTAACGCGCCGTTGTAACATAATATGCCGTGATTGATCATCATAAGACGGGTACAGACTTGCTCAATGTCATCCATATCGTGAGAGGTAATAATAAATGTAGTATGGCTTTGACGGTTTATCTCCCGGATACATTCTCGTATGCGGTTCTTAGCCACAATATCCAAGCCAATAGTAGGCTCGTCCAGATACACAATTTTGGGTTCATGGAGCAGTGAAAGAGCGATGTTTGCCCGCATCTTCTGTCCCAAACTAAGCTGTCGTATGGGCTGGTCAACAAACTTTTCCATCTGCATAATATCAATAAACAATTTCACATTCCGCTTAAATGTGCCGTCTTCAATTTCATACATTTTCTTGTGCAGCAAAAATGTGTCTTTCATGGGAAGGTCCCAGTAAAGCTGGGACCGCTGGCCAAATACCACGCCTATTTTCATGGCGTTGGCAGTCCGGTTTTCGTAAGGAACAATACCGTCCACTATAATGCTGCCGGAGGTGGGACTCAGTATGCCGGAAAGCATTTTTATAGTAGTGGATTTTCCCGCGCCATTCGGCCCCACATACCCAACCAGCTCGCCTTCATCAATATGAAACGAGATATTGTCTACCGCGTGCTTAATCGTATAGTCCCGCATAAATAAAGACTTTACCTTGTTCTTAAAGCCATCTTTAATAACAGGGATTTTAAAATCTTTACTGATACCAGTCGCTTCTATCACCATATTATGATCCAGAACTCTTATAATATTTCATGGCACATGTCCAAAATATAAAGGTAAGAAAAAAGAACACCACCCCAACAGGCAAACTAAGGTACTGCGCTATGCGCGGGAGAAAAAGAAAATCTTCTTTATCCAGCAGGTTTTGGGCGGGATAAAACGCGGCAAAGGACAGGGGCAGGACGGAACTGTATACAACCTGAACCCAGCGGGGAAACACCGATGTAGGGTATTCAGCCATAGGGCGGATATGATTATAGATACCATTCAAAGGATTATTAAATACCCAAAAAGACACGGCGGAAAAAAGGATTTGGATGCCTCCCTGAACAAAAGCTCCGCCCAGTATCGACACGGCGAGAACCAGAATCTTGACCGCCGTAACAGCAATGCCCAAGTGTGCCACGCAGAAGAAAATCATCCCCACAGACAAAAAGAAATGCAGGAAATAATAATCCGAAAATGCGTAGGCCATTTCGTAGACCAGCGGGTGCAGAGGCTTAGTCAACGTCTGGTCAAAATCGCCACTTCGTATATTATCTGAGAGCTTATGCATAACCCCGCCCAGGAAAGAATTAGAGAGGGTGTATGACGCGAGGATATAGGCGTAAAGCGTCATTACCTCAAAAGGCTTCCAGCCGTTTATGGTATTGAACCGCGATACCATAAGAAACATCAGCGCGGCCTGAGTTCCATATCCCAAGACAAAGGTGATACTGTCTATCCAAAACGCGCCCCGGTACTGAATATTGCCCTTTATTCGGGTTTTCATAAAAATCCAAAAAATACTGATTATTCGTCTCACCATCAGCCTCCCTGTATAATCAGTTTGCGGCGGGCGGAGCGCCAGACAAGCCGCTCTATAAGGTATAAAACCGCGAGCCATATAAGTTGCGTCAGCAAGATACGCGGCAGTTCCGCGAGCGGACTTTTACCCAGATACAAGGCAATAGGCTCGTAGGTGAAATACCGGAAAGGCAAGAAAAGTGTTACGGTCGCAAGACTGGCGGGATATAACCAGATAGGCATGAATTGCCCCGCGAAGAGGTTCGCCACATTTCTGAAATGCCAGTTTAGAAAAGGATTTTGCAGAAGCCAGAAACTGAGCAGCCCTAAAAGGTAGTCGTAATAAAACTGCAAGACCGCGCCGAGAAGAAGCGCGGAGAGAAACGACAGGAAATGCGCCGGGCTTTGCGGGGGTAGAAATCCAAAACCAAGCGCGGTGATAACGCCAATCGGCAAGAACACCGCAAAGGCCTTAAACAGATTGTTCCCAATATCGTTACAGAACAGAAACCCCTTAAAGTTCAGAGGCCGGATAAAGTCCATAGCGATAGACCCGTCCCGAATCTTGCGGGAGATTTCATTTCCGGCGGTAGACGCCGTAAGCGTGATTACTAGGCGGGTTATAATCAGGTAGGTAGTCATTTCTTTCATAGAAGTACCGAAACGTGTGCCAGCGCCGAGAAGCGCCGTCCAGATCAATATCCAACCCAAGAATTCGATAAGCCTGCCGGTCATGTCGAGGAAAGAACTCAGCCTATAGGTAAGTTTACTTTTCAAACCAAGCCAGATGATAGTTTGGTACAGAGAAAAACGGTGCTTCATGCTATCCTCCTCTATGACATAGTTTGTCAAAAAATGGTTGTATGATCTGGCGTATAGTTATCTGATATAGGTGTTAGATGGAAAACTTTCATGAGTAGAAAAGTATCCTATTGAGGTCCAAGACTAGATAAACCACAATGGCGATCATCTAGCAGAGACCATTTTGTTTTCCAGCGCAAAATGAATAAGCGCCATACTATTTCTGTTCTCCATATCCATACAATATAATTATAGTACCTTATTTAAGGATGTCAAGTGAAAAATTTAACTTGTGAAAAAGAACGGTTACCCGCGTAACACGCCGTCGCGTCCCGCGCCGCTGCGGTGGAACCCGTACGCCACGCGATACGGGGTAAGGCCATGACCGGGCACAGAACCTTCACATCAGATGTTAAGACCAAGCAGAGGCCGGTGGGCGTGGAACTTCCCAAACAGTTTGGGAGGTTGATTTGAACAAGAGGCTGGCGAAGGCCGGAACCACGGAGTATGCCGTCAAGGAAAGGCGGCCTCTACCTTCCGGCGCTCCCCGTCCTGGCCCGGCAAGCCGTTCCGCAGCCAGCCGGTACCACGATAAGCGCGGCGTCCCGGTCGCGCTCCCCCGTGCTTCGGGCGCTCATGGCAAGCCCTGTCTGTTGGTTCACCAGGCAAGCGTAAAAAACGCCTCCCCGCTTGCGCGGATAAAATTTCCGGCACTATGCTCTCCTCCTTACCAAAAACAGATAAGGTCTGTCAGACTGTTTATCATAGGTTTTGTCATAGTGAAAATGAGCATAGCGCCGGTTTTTCCGATGGCTATTACATAGGTCCTTGTACAATAATAGGTTAAAAAAGCCAAGACTGGGAATCGAACCCAGGACCTGCACATTACGAGTGTGCCGCTCTGCCAACTGAGCCATCTTGGCTTATGATTTATGTCAAGGCTATCACCTATTCAAAAAAAGGTCAAGCTGGTTTAAACATTTCAGCAATTGCGCAAGTAACAATCCCGCACATGAAACGCTCCGCCCCAGCGCCGCCACGCTATGGGGCGCACCAGCAACGCTTCGAGCCTAACACGGCGCACACCGGGAACATAGCAGGCTGAGTTACTGAGTGCTTTGCCGCTGTTCCTGAGTCCGGCGCAGGCGCACCCGCTCAATGTCGTAGCTGAACAGTTCGCGCAGGTCGTTCAGCCCCAGCGCCATAAGTGCCATGCGGTCAATACCAATACCCCATGCCGCCACCGGCACATCTACACCGAGCGACGCCGTTACCTCCGGGCGGAATATGCCAGAACCGCCCAGCTCAAACCAGCCCAGTACCGGATGCTTGATGTGTACCTCAATCGACGGCTCGGTGAAGGGGAAGTAACCGGGTACATACTTCACTTCTTTCGCGCCAGCTACTTCAACAGCAAACATTTCAAGGAAACCCAAAAGGGTACGGAGATTCACTTCCTCACCCAGCACAATGCCTTCGGTTTGATAGAAGTCGGAGAGATGGGTAGCGTCCACGCGGTCATAGCGGAAGCAGCGAAGCATACCGAAATATTTGCCAGGGACTTTGGCGTAGGGCATGGTTTTTGCTGACATCACTGTGCCTTGACTACGGAGTATGAGGCGGTGAGTGAAGTCGCGGTCGAACGTGTAGTTCCAGCCGCGGCTGCCAGTGTTACCGCCGTTCTGATGCGCGGCGGCAACGGCGCTGAGCCAGGGTTCGTCAATGGCGCGGGCGTGAGTGGGTTCGGCGATGTGATACACGTCGTGAATGTCCCGTGCTGAGTGGAACTGGGGCATGAAGAGGGCGTCGCTGTTCCAGAACTCGGTTTCCACGAGCGGACCGTCAAACTCCTCAAAACCCAGGGACACGAGCTTGTCCTTCACATCCTCAAGGAACTTCGCGTAAGGGTTGGTCCGGCCGGGAACCAGTCGTGTTGGCGGCACATTAACGTTGTATGAACGGAACGTTTTGCCCCGCCATGAGCCGTCAGCGAGCATCTCCGGTGTGAGTGCGCCGGTCTCCTCGCCGGTAATACCGGCCTGGTCCAGCGCAACGGCGATAGCGTCTCTGGCACCAGTAAAGGCGAAGTACACGATCTCGCGCTCAACCACACGGAAAGCGGAGGCAGACGCGCCGCGCTTCTTAGCAATGCCGGCCATTGCCTTCTTTTCTGGATCGCTCAGGTCTTGTTCGGCTAGCAAGCCATTCTCAGCAGCGGCGGCTCTACTCAACAAGCCGCGAATCGTCGCCAGATAGTCGGCAGCGTCGCCTCTCGCTGGGCGTCCGTTCTCCGTGAACTCAGGCGGGAGAATGAACAGCACTTCCTTGCGTTCATTCAGCGCCAGTACGCCCAGCTTTGCCAACGCGCCAAAGGCGCTTCCCACGTCTTTGTTATCCAGCTTAAGCGTTTGAGCAATGTCTGGTAAACGCAGCCCCTGTTTGATACGAACCAGTTCGATGATTCGTTCCTCTGGACTACCCTGTTCCTTCCACTGTAAACCCAGGGGCGTCAGTTCATAGAAAACGCGGGTTTCCCGGCGGCTTTCCTGCACAAGGCCCTTACTCACCAGCCATGACAACGCCTGATTGCCGTTCCCGCTCTTAAAATTGAGCTCAGTTTCCACCTTTTCAATCGAAAGCTCATCACTCATGCCATAATGCCGAATAATTTTTACTTCCAGCGGGTGCAAATTTTTGACCATTGTTTGAATATCCATGTTACCAGCGTACCAAATCGCGCCCCCTTTGAAAAGAGCAGGGCTTCATGTATACTTTTCACCATGAGTAAGTATTGGAACCAGCGGACGCGGGCCTTGTCGCCCTATATACCCGGGGAACAGCCGCGTGAGCGGAAGTTTATCAAGCTAAATACCAACGAAAACCCCTATCCACCATCGCCGGAAGTCATTACAGCCATACAGAACGCTGCCAATGATGACCTGCGTCTCTACCCTGACCCTGAATGTCTTGAACTGCGGACCGCGATTGCCCGTCGTTACGCGCTTGCGCCTGAGCAGGTGTTCGTGGGTAACGGCTCGGATGAAATACTGGCCTTTGCGTTTGCGGCGTTCTTTGAGAGTGGCGCCGCCTTGCCAATACTGTTCCCTGATATTACCTACAGCTTCTATCCGGTGTACGCCCGCCTCTGGGATACACCCTTTGAGCTGGTTCCGCTCCGCGACGATTTTTCCCTTACCATTGATGATTACAACCGTCCTAACGGCGGTGTGGTCATTGCTAATCCCAACGCGCCTACAGGCCGTGCATTGAGGCTTGAGGATGCGCGTTTACTCGTCGAGCAGCAGGCAGCCTATGGCCGGATAGCCTTGTTTGACGAGGCATACACGGCGTTCGCGTCTGAGCCGGAGTCCCTAGTAGGGTACATCAACGAGTACCCGAACCTACTGACCGTGCATACGCTGTCAAAAGCCGCCTCCCTCGCGGGGCTGCGGGTAGGTTATGCCATTGCTCATGCGGAACTTATCGAAGGCTTGCGCCGTGTACGCGATTCGTTTAACTCGTACACCCTTGACCGGCTCGCCCTTGCGGGCGCGACAGCGGCGATGTGCCACAGCGCCTACTATGATGACTGCAACCGCCGCGTCATTGCCACACGGCAACGGGTATCAACGCAACTAACAACGCTTGGCTTTGAGCTTGTGCCTTCCAGTGCTAACTTTATCTTCATGCGCCACCCTGCTATCAAAGGCTCGGCGCTTTTCGCGGCGTTACGCGGGCGCGGCATCCTCACGCGGCGCTGGGACGCCCCCCGCATCGCTGACTACCTGCGTGTCAGTATCGGCACAGATGCTGATATGGACGCCTTCCTCGCCGCCTGCGCTGCCATAACCTAATTGATAAAAACTATAAGGCGGTATAAAGTCTAATGATTAACACCATTTATGGAGGATAATATGAACAAAAAGCAGCTTGTTTTTTTGGTTCTCGTAGTATCAGTTGGATTAGCCGTACATGCTCAGCAGGGCGGCTATAAAGGACCCGGAACGACCTCGGTAACAGTTGAGGAAGCCAAAGATCTTCCCAATATCTCCCTTGTAATATTACAAGGTAAGATAGAACGGCGGTTCTTGGAAACACAGTATTTGTTTGCCGATGATACCGGAAGAATAACTTTGGTAATAGATGATAGGGTATGGGGAAATGTTTCTGTGGATGAACATGATGAAGTTGAAATAACCGGAATAATTACTCGGGCTAGGGATGGAAGAGGTGGGACTCATATTGTATCAGTAAGAAGCCTAAGGAAGCTATAAAGCGCCACACGCCTAAGCTAGGTAGTGCCACACACCCAGCTTAGGCTGCCCCATCCACCCAGCCGCATCAAACAACAACCGCCAAGCGACAAATAAAAACCGCTAAGCCGCGTAGAACAACCGCCAAGCCACTAATAAAAACCGCCAAGCCGCGTAGAACAACCGCCAAGCCGCGTAGAACAACCGCCAAGCGGCGTAGAACAACCGCCAAGCCGCGTAGGATAACCGCCAAGCCGCGTAGAACAACCGCCAAGCGACGCAGGATAACCGCCAAGCCGCGCAGGATAACCGCCAAGCGACGCAGGATAACCGCTAAGCGGCGTAGAACAACCGCCAAGCGGCGGACAATAACCACCAAGCAGGAGATAGGTACTGTTGAGTGCCAGAGACCCACCGCCAAGCGACAGAGACCTACCACTGAGTGCCAGAGACTTACCGCCAAGCAGGAGATAGGCACTGTTGAGTACCAGAGACCCACTGCCAAGCAGGAGATAAGCACTGTTGAGTGCCAGAGACCCACTGCCAAGCAGGAGATAAGCACTGTTGAGTGCCAGAGACCTACCGCCAAGCAGGAGATAGGCACTGCTGAGTGCCAGAGACCCACCGCCAAGCAGGAGATAGGCACTGCTGAGTGCCAGAGACCCACTGCCAAGCGACAGACAAGCACCACTGAGTGCCAGAGACCCACTGCCAAGCAGGAGATAAGCACTGCTGAGTGCCAGAGACCTACCGTCAAGCGACAGACAAGCACCGCTGAGTGCCAGAGACCCACCGCTAAGCCACGCGCAACAACCGCCAAGCGGCGGACAATAACCACCAAGCAGGAGATAGGCGCCACTGAGTGCCAGAGACCCACTGCCAAGCAGGAGATAGGCACCGCTGCTTAGGGTATCAACCTTTCCAGCAGTGCCAGAGACGTTCAGGATAGCTGGTCGGTCAGAACACGCTCGCCGGCGCTTAGTTGTATCGAAAGCTCGCCGGCTTCCGCGTCAACAAGGAACACGCTTCCCAGACTTTGCCGTTGCAGGATGAGCAGGGAGATGGGGTCTTCAAGCTCAGTTCTTACGCGGCGGCGCACCGGACGACCGCCATAACGTGGCTCCCAGCACTTTTCAAGCAAAAGCTGTTTCGCCAGAGGCGTGAGCCGTAAATCATAGCCCTGTTCGGCGATTCGTACCGCAAGCTCGTCAAGCTGAATATCGAGAATGGCCGCTATTTGAGGCCGGGTCAGAGGCTGGAACACCACTACCTCATCAACGCGGTTGAGAAACTCTGGGTTAAAGAAACGGCGCAGTTCAGCCTGGGATGTGGCGCTTGAGAAAAACTCATCGCCGCTGCCCGTATCAAAACCAAGGGGAGTGGGTCCTGCGCCAATGTTACTAGTCATAATGATCACGGTGTCGCGGAAACTTACCGTATGGCCGAGGTTGTCCTGGAGTTCGCCTTCTTCGAGTACCTGCAAGAGTAGGTTAAACACATCGTGATGGGCCTTTTCAAGTTCATCAAAAAGTACCACGCGGTATGGATTGCGGCGTATCTGTTCGGTGAGTAGGCCGCCTTCTTCATAGCCGATGTACCCGGGCGGCGCTCCTATCAGGCGGGAAACGCTGTGTTTTTCCATGAAGTCGGACATATCAACGCGGACAAGGGTACTTTCCGCGCCAAAGAGACAAGCGGCAAGCTGTTTAGCCAGAAGCGTTTTCCCAACACCGGTCTGGCCAAGGAAGATAAACGAACCGAGTGGACGGCGCGCAGATGAAATACCTACACGGGAGCGTCTAATGGTCTGGGCAACGCGACTCACCGCCTCGTCCTGACCAATAACCACACGGCGCAGTTCTTCTTCAATGGAAAGCAAGCGTTTTGATTCCTCTGCCTTTAGACGCGACAGGGGAATTCCGGTCATTTCAGACACCACGCGGCGGATATCGTCTTCATCCACCAGAGGACGCTCGAAGCCGGAAGCCCGCTCCCATGCGAGGCGTATCTCTCCCATCCGCTCACGGAGCATACGGACTTTATCGCGCAGCTTCAGTGCGCGTTCATAGTCTTGGGCTGAAAGCAAAGCGCTCTTTTCCTCAACCATTCGCAGGATTTCATCTTCAATGCTTGAAACTTCCGGCGGCATAAGACCGCGTTCCAGCTTACGCATGGCTCCGGCCTCATCGAGAATGTCAATGGCTTTGTCCGGCATGAAACGGTCAGACAAGTAGCGCGCCGCGAGGCGGGCGGCGGATTCAAGCGCCTCAAACGTATACGAGACGCGATGATATTCCTCATAGTGTTTTTGTAGACCCTTGAGTATCTTGATGCTTTCCTCAACACTCGGCTCGTTTATCATAAGCGCCTGAAAGCGCCGTTCAAGCGCCGCGTCCTTTTCAAAGTATTTGCGGTATTCAGCGAGGGTAGTGGCGCCGATACACTGTAAACTGCCTCGCGCAAGCGCGGGTTTGAGCATATTGGCGGCGTCAACACTCCCTTCGGCGCCGCCTGCCCCAATAATCGTGTGAATCTCGTCGATAAAAAGGATCACATTACCGCTGAGCGTGATCTCTTTCATCAGCTTTTTGAGGCGTTCCTCGAATTCGCCACGGTATCTGGTTCCCGCGATTAACGCACCCATATCCAGAGAGAGAACGCGCTTACCCATAAGCATTTCTGGCGCGTTATCGCTCGTGAGTACCTGGGCTAGTCCCTCAACAACGGCGGTCTTACCCACGCCTGGGTCTCCTACCAGCACGGGGTTATTCTTGGTACGCCGCGTCAGAATACGGACGACACGATTGATTTCGTTATGACGGCCAACTACGGGGTCAAGCTTGCCGATCTTGGCCAAGGCAGTGAGGTCGTGGGTATACTCGTCCAGAAACGAAGTATGGCTGGAAGCGGCCTCTTTGAGTCGGGTCTGCTGGGTGAGAAAAATAGAACGCATACTTTGATTAAACGAAGTTTGGATAACCACCCGCAGCATATCAATGTTTAAGGAACGTGTTCCCACAAGGTAGGAGGCGGTGATTGAATCGCGTTCCCGCATGGCAGCGAAGAGGAAGTGTTCGGTACCGATTTGCTGGCTGCCCATAGCGTCCGCCTCAGCGCGGGCGTTTTCCAGCAGGTCGTTCAGTTGCTTTGACCAGGGAAGTTCTCCATAGACTGCGGCGGTTCGGCTTCCAAAAGACTCGCCACACTGGGAAAGCCGGCTTTCAATGAGGTCTTTGAACTCATGCAGGTTGATCCGCAAAAACATCAATGCCCTGACCGCAGTTCCACAGGCTTCTTTGATCAGGGCAAGCATGACGATTTCAGGCGAGATGTCACTGACGTTGAAGCGGTGAGCTTCGGCCTGGGCATCAATCGACAGGATGCGCTGGAGACGTGGCGAAAAGTTGTTAAGCATCATGTTTGGTGTAAGAGCGCGTCAAGGCGCACATGGTCGCCCACGCTAATCCCTGCGCGACTGAACCAGCCCTGCGGAACCTCAAGCGCGTAACGGGCTGAGCGATTTGAGCGAGTGGAATTGAGGTCAAGGGGTTCCATGTCATGGATTTCGAGAATCCGTCCATCTGAGGAGATAAATGCAATGGATAAGGGGATAAGCGTGTTTTTCATCCAGAAGGACATGATCTGATCACGGTCAAACACAAAGATCATGCCTTTCCCATCCTCAAGGGATTTACGGTTCATCAATCCCTGCGCCCGCTGTTCGTTGTCAATGGCGATCTCGACGCTGATTGGTATTGAGACGCCAGCGGCGGTTTCAACCGAAAGCTCAGTTGAACCAAAGCGAATGTCGCCACTCACTCCGTTCGCCATACAGCGGGTGGCAACTAGCAGAAAAACGCCGGCAAGAATGGCGTGGCAAGGTATTGTTTTCTTAAAACTCATTCAGAAAATCCTCTCGCTGTTGCGCGTTTGCGGATTGTTGGGTATGTGCGTCGGCGATCAGCGCATTAAACACGCCGAGATCAATGTATTTGACAGTAAGCGGCCGTTCAATGGCGACCCAAGTCTCGTTGTTTTCCCAAACTGTCCGCTTTGGGTCGAGAAACGACGGCTCCCCGTACTTGTTTACAAGGGACATGAACACCGAATAGTGGTCCACCAGCGCCGTATCCATAACAAAGGACATGGTAAACACCTGCTCATTGTGTAACTCAAAAAATGCCCGTCGGATAAACCCGTGCGGAATCCCGTCCACTTCAAGCGTGTTTTCATCGCTTGGCGATATGGCGGACATTGTAAGTAAGTCATCCTGAGCTTCTTTGACGCGGAACAGGTTGTTTTCACTGAGCGCGGTTTTGAGCGTATCGCGGCTCATGCCCAGCGAGATTCCTTTGAATGTGCGGGGGAGCGCCGTATTCTGCGCCTCAAGAGACGGTACGGAGAGAAACAGAACGAGAAATAAGGGGAGTGAGATAAGGGGAGAACGTTGAAGTGCTGCCATGATATGATAAATATCGGTAGAAGCGCTGACGATTTAACTAAGGCTTGCGTTTTCGCCCCGTGCGCTTCAGTCTGTTTTGTAAGGCTGGGTAAAAAAAAGGCCCCGGAGAAAGGAGTAACCCCGGGGCGCATATAAGGGAAGGAGGAATTAAAGAATACAATCACTAGCGTACTATCCCTATAACAATGCTTATGGCTGAAGGTAACAAGTTTTTACGAAAGCTCTAGGGCTGCTTCCTTTTTCCACCGGGCGATGAAAGACTCGTAAGCCGCAATGGTGGCGGCCATTGTGATGTCCTGCGCTTCACCGCGCCCAAGCCAGTCGTCTCCCTCCAGTATGTAGAGGTGCCACAGTGTCCCCTCAATGTCTTCTATAGTACACTTGGGGTCTGAGGCGCGGCGGCGTTCCAGTCCCAGCAATTCCTGTTCAAGGGTTTTGTTATAGCTTATTTCCCGCCAGTCAAGTGACGCGCTCATAGGTCTGCTCCATACTCAATGCGGCGTTTTACGGTCGCGCCGACGCTTGGTATAAGCGCCCCCAGTCGGCGAATCATGCGCGTCTCCTGTCGCGTTACCCAGTTGCCGTGCGCGTCAAATGTGTAATCATAGCGCAGGTCAACAAAGACGTCGTTAGCGGCATTGGTGCCAGAGGCATTGGTAAGGCTGTTGCCAGTGAGTCGCGTTAAGTGGCCAGCGTCGTCCCACTGGAAGGTATAACGCCAGCGTGTTCCGTCGACAATGGTTTCCCAGTAGCGGGGACGGTGGGGCTGAACGTAGACAGCAGTGAAATTGCCACGTGGAGACTCAATTGCCGTGATATTACCAAAGCTGTCGTAATCGTAACGCTCGTAAGTCGTGTTATATTCTGTACTGTCGGCAACGGGTGTTCCGGCGAGAAGCGTATCGGTGACGCGGCTTTCCAGCGCTATCGGAACCTTTGATTCGGCGTGTAGGGCGGCGAGATGGCTGGAGAACAGGGCAATAGTGTTGCCGTCCGCGTCGTACCAGGTTTCGGTAATGAGGTTACCCGCAAAGTCTAGCGCCGCGAAGTAAACTGTCCCGTCGGCAAGCGCAATCTGCGCTAAAGATGGCGACGCTATGTCTGGCACCACGCTGCTGTTGGCAGCGCCGATGAACGTCAGCGTATAGTGTGGTGCGCCAGCAATAATAAAACCAGCACTGGTAAGTGTAAGCTGGGTAAAGATGCCGTTCACGAATGCCGGAAACGCTGCCAGCGAGCCGTCGGACTTCCACGCCACGCGGTATTCGGCCTCTTCGAGGCTTACGGTGATGGCGCGGGGTCGTGGGCTATCTGCGGTCAGCTCAAAAGCGTCAACCGGCAGTGCCAATGCCCAGTCAGGTCGCCAGAATATGTCCTGATTTGCGGTCATACTGAGCAAAGGCTCAAGGGCAAAAGGCGTAAACTCAGACGCGGCATTGGCGTCTGTTGGCACCTCCGTAACAGGCTGGGCAGGCACAAGGCAGACTCCAATACGAAGTAGATATGCGGCAAGCAGGCCGCGCCGGATAAGTCGTTTCATCAATATCGTCCATAATGAACTTTAGATAGATCGTAACGATCCACTTTCTGGGGCGGATTCGCCGGATAGCCCAGGGCGATCACAGCAAATGGCAAGACATGAGACGGCAACCCAAAGCGCTCGGAAAACACCTTGACCCGCGCCATATCAGGATACCAGCCAAGCCAGACCCCGCCTAAACCCTCATCTACAATCTGCAACAGTATGTTTTCCGTTGCCGCCGAAAGGTCTTGTATCCACCAGGTATCTTCCACACTGGGTCCCTTCTCCAGTCCCAGATTCACGCATGGCGCAATTGCCGCTGCTGCTTGCGGCAGCATCTTGGCATACGGACTCATCTCGGCAATTGCTACAAGGTCAGCCGTGTCACTAATCACGATAAACTCCCATAGTTGTCGGTTATGGGCTGAGGGCGCCTGAAAACCCGCTCTCAGGATACGCTCTATCTTGTCCTGCTTAATCGCTTTGGGCAGAAAACTACGCACTGAACGTCGATCAAAAATTGCCGACATTGTTACCTCCTATACTTATTATAGAAAAAACCGCGCCATTGCGCTACCCGTGTCCTCAGTTTAGTGCCAGAGACATAGTGCCAGACACCAGACTGAAGCAAAAGACCACCCCGAAACCTTATCATAGCTATGAGACATTCAAGACAATTCCAGGACGGAGCAACCTATCACGTTACCTCGGAAGTTAACCGCAACGAGATGGACCTAAAGCCGTCGCAGATCAAGACTATGCTCTTGACCTTCATCAAAAAAGCGAAACAAAAATACCCGTTTCAGCTTTTGAACTTCTGTATCATGGATAATCATATCCATCTGCTCATCAAACCGGAGCGCGGGCAGTCCCTTTCCAAAATAATGCAATGGATCAAGGGTAATTTTGCCCGGTACTGGAACAAAGCGCATAACAAGCGGAGCAGCCATCTATGGGGAAGACGGTTTTTCTCGAAGATTGTCAATAATGCGCGGCAGTTTTTGCGGGTATTTGACTATATAGTCAAATACCCGCGCATTACGAGTGAGCAACCAGCGGCCAAAAATGGTTGCGGATTCCCTTGATACTGTCTCTGACACCACCGTCTCTGCCACCCGAAGCCGCTTGCTTTAATGGGACGACGCTCCCCAGCGTAGTGGGAGTCATAGTCCCAGCGTAGTGGGAGTCAGTGTCCCAGCGTAGTGGGAGTCGGACTCCCAGCATAGTGGGATGAGATGCTCTAACGCACTGGCTAGAGCGTCTCCGACACCTCAAACACCGCGTCAAGCAGGCCAGCGGGCGCTCACCACCCGCGTCTCTGACACCCTTGCACCGGGCGGTTCAAATACTTTTTACCGGTCAGCTCAGACACCTTTCACGGACCGGTTAAACACTCTGCACTGACCGGTTCAAGCACTCGGCACCGGGCGGTGAAAGCACTCTGTCTGACACCCTTGTACCGGTCAGATCAGACACCTTGCACGGACCGGTTCAAACACTCTGCACTGACCGGTTCAAACACCTTGCACAGGGTGGTGAAAGCACTCGGCACCGGGCGGCTCAGACACCTTGCACTGGGTGGTGAAAGCACTCGGCACCGGACGGCTCAAACACTCTGCACTGACCGGTTCAAACACCTTGCACAGGGTGGTGAAAGCACTCGGCACCGGTCAGCTCAGACACCTTCCACGGACCGGTTCAAGCACTCGGCACCGGTCAGCTCAGACACCTTCCACGGACCGGTTCAAGCACTCGGCACTGGTCAGCTCAGACACCTTCCACGGACCGGTTCAAGCACTCGGCACTGGGCGGTTCAGACACCTTGCACTGACCGGTGAAAGCACTGGAACATACAAGGACACATAGCAAGGCATGGGTTAGCTATCTGCCTCAAGTATACGCGACGCTCTGTTTTATGGCGCTTTTGATAACTTGTATAGAAAGCCTTATTAGCGTATCTTGTTTCAAGAGGTAAACACTGATGAACGTCAGCCCTATTATGCCTGATTCCTCGCCGCACCCTGTGCTTCCCCCCTACCTTGAGGCGCTCAATGAGGAACAGCGGGCGGCTGTGTTTCACTCCGGCAGGAGTCTGCTCATCCTCGCGGGCGCGGGTTCAGGGAAGACACGGGTTATTACCACAAAAATCGCGTACCTCATTCGGGAACAGGGCGTGGACCCCCGCACCATTCTGGCGGTTACGTTCACCAACAAGGCGGCGCGGGAAATGGCAGACCGGGCGCGGCTCATTGATGGGCGAGCTGGTTTTGCCATATTACGCACGTTTCACTCGTTTGGGGCATGGTTCCTGCGGCGACACGGCTCACTGGCTGGGCTTGATTCAGGCTTTATCATTTATGATGACGATGATACCGCGTCCCTGCTTGGCGCGATCATGGAAGGTTCATCGCGGGGAGAGGTTCGGGAGGCGGCTCACCATATCGCACGCGCTAAAGACTACTTCCTCTCGCCGGATGATCCAGAACTAACGCTTATCGATCACCGGCGCGAGTTCCGGCGAATCTACCGCGACTATGAGGAACGGCTGGCCAAAACGGGTAACGTAGATTTTGGTGATCTTATCAAGAAGCCGGTGGAGATACTCAGGAACAATCCGGCAATGGCTGAACGGTTCAGGTCGCGCTTCAAGGTAATCATGGTTGATGAATATCAGGACGCTAATGTCGCGCAGTTTGAACTGCTCAAGGAAATACGCAGCGAGGATACCTACGTTTGCGTGGTGGGCGATGATGACCAGTCCATCTACCGGTTCCGGGGCGCGGAGGTGCGGAACATTCTTGAATTCCCAGAGCGTTTTCCGGGTACGGATATTATCAGGCTGGAACGAAACTACCGCTCACTGGCTCCCATTCTGAGTATCGCGGACTCAGTGGTGAATCATAACGAGGGACGACTGGGGAAAACGCTGATTGCTGTGCGCGGAACTGGTAAAAAGCCGGTGCTGGCCTTTCTGCCGAATCAGGACGAGGAGGTCATGTTCTGTGCGGAGCTTATCGAAGAGGCGCGGGCCAAGCATAAGGTGGTTTACGCGGATTGGGCGATTCTGTACCGAACCAATGCGCAATCCCTGGGCTTTGAAACTGAATTCCTGCGCAGGCGTATCCCATACCGTGTAGTTGGTTCACTCAAGTTCTATGAGCGGGAGGAGATAAAGGACGCGCTGGCCTTGCTAGCCTTGCTCGTGAACCCCCGTGATGAAGTAGCGTTCTGCCGTGTGGTGAACAAGCCGGCGCGGGGCATTGGCGCGGCTACTGTGAAGCGCGTGGTAAACGCGGCATTGGCTGAGGCGCTTGACTTTCGCACCGCAGCGGAGCGCCTCACACCAAAGGTTTCAGCGAAGGCGCATGTAGGGTTTGAGGCGTTTTTCCACGCCATTGAACAAGGACGCGCCACGCTACTAGCCTCTGGCGGGACACGCGGCGCGGCGCTGGCTGAGGAGGCTGGAGAGGATGAAGTGGAAGTGGATAAGCCCGCGAAAACAGCGCCCAGAAAACGGCGCGGGACCCACGGCGTACTTAAAGGCTCACATAAAAGGGAAGACCTGATCGCTGACGAGGGGCTTTCCGTGTGCGTGGTAACGCTGCTTATGGAGTCAGGCATTGCCGAGTATCACCTGAACCGCGACGAAATCGCGGGTAATCAGCGTATCAGTAACCTGCAAGAGCTGGCCAATGCCGCCAGTCTCTACCACGCGACTGAGGCGGGATTACTGGACTTTCTCGAACACATCGAACTGGATCGTTCTCCAGAAGATACTGATGCAAACGACCCGAACAAGGTTACGCTTATTACGTTACACAACACCAAGGGCTTGGAGTTCCGGCGGGTGATTATGACGGGCGTTGAGCAGGGCGTCTTTCCCCGCGAAGACAAGCGTAACGAGGAACTGGAAGAGGAGCGCCGGCTCTTTTATGTGGGCGCGACACGGGCTATGGACCAGCTCTATCTAAGCACCTGTGCGCTGCGCCGTATGTATGGTCATACTATGCCGATGTTTCCGTCCGTGTTTCTCCATGAGATAGACCGCGAAGGCCTCCGCATTGTCGGCGATCCACCTTATGCTTTCTCTAAAAAAGAGTATGAAGACTACGATGAGTATCAGGACTGAGCCGGAACCGTCTCTCCTACGCCACCTGCCTATGGTACTCAGGGCGCGTGGCTTTCACCTTTATCTTGACGGCAATCGTCGCGTTGTTGATCTCTGGCAAGACAACGGCGCTGCCATACTGGGTCATACCCCGCCGGCGGTACTGCGCGAACTCAAGAACAGTGCTGAACGGGGCCTGTCCGCGCCACTTCCCCATGTTACCGAACACCGCTTCATCAAAGCGTTATTGCGGCTTTTTCCGGGTAAGGCAATAAGGGTCTATAGCGATAACGCCTCTTTGCGCCGCGCCCTCGCCGCGACCGATATTCCCGTTGATACACCCATCATTGACCCATCAATGTCTGACACCACCAGTGCTGGCGATACCTGCCTGTTCCGCTGGCGTCCCTTTCTGCCCTTTACCTGGCCGGGCAGCGCGGTGTTACTGCCCACGCTCCCCTGGCCGCTGTCTCCTGTGGCGCTTGTTTATGATGAGCCATTAGCGTTACCGCTGTCAGACTGCGTCCCACCACTTATTCTCAGCGCCGCGACACGCGCTGTCTACGACCTCATCGCCATTGCGACGAAGCGGCAGGAGGTCTGCCGTATATCGTCCGCCAGCGTATGGCGACAGCGCGGCGTCTATTGTTCGCTGACGCGCCGCTTGTCTAGTGCTGATTACGAGCGCCTTTTTCTGCGCTTCCTTGACGCAGGCTTCCTCTTGCCGCCGGATCAGGACCAGCCTCTCATACTGCCGACTGGCCTGTCGCATGGTGAAGCAGCCAAGCTAGACGCGGCGCTGTTAATGCAGAGCGATGCTTAAAGCTGGAAGGCGCTTTCCAGAAAAGCCGCCACACCATCTTCCGCGTTGGAGGCAACCACGAGGTCAGCAGACTTGCATACCTGTTCTTTGGCATTGGCCGGAGCTACGGAGTAGGCGGATTCGGAAAAGAGGGGGAGATCGTTCTCCTCGTCGCCAAACGCGATCACGTCTTGGGGACAAAGGCCGCGCTGTTTCATGGCAAAGCGCAGACCCGCGCCCTTGGAAACCCGCCCGTCCATAACTTCCAGAAAAGTCCGCAGGGTACGCGCCACATAGATGCGATTTCCAAAACGGTTTATCACGCTCTGCCTTAACGTATCGTGGATTTCCGGCTCAGAGAGGAACATGCCCTTGATACACCCCGCAGGGGCAGCGGCAAGAGCTTCACTGATATTGCCGATTACAGCCTGGATACCGGTGTGCCTGAAGTACATAGCGGCCTCCTCGGTGTTCCGCTCCGCCATGAAAAAGCCGTGCGGCTTGTCTGGTGTACCGGGGAAATAGACCTGATAGTACACGCCCATTGTTCGGGAAAGCTCGACGCAGTATTCAACCACGCTCTTCTCAAGCAGGGTTGCACTTAGTACCGTACCCTGCGGCATATCGACTACCTCAGCCCCATTAAAGTAGACCATCGGCCCAGTGGCCCCCAGCGGCTTGCGGTACTTCTCCACAGCCTCAGGCGCCCGTCCAGTGCAGATGATCACCTGAATATCTCGTGCAATACACGCGCTCAAGGCGCGAACCATACGCTCACTCATAGTCGTGTCGGGCAGTAATACTGTACCGTCCAAATCAACAGCCAATGCCCTGATACGGGCCGGATCAAATGTTTTAATGATTTCCATGAAAAAAGCATACAGGAAAACACGGTTTGGCAACTATCTTGTAAGTAAGCAGTCTAAAAAATATAGTGGTAGAGGAAGCGCGGGTGCTTCCTCAAGGAGGAAGAAGTGGATAAGTCAGGCGCGGTGCAAGTTATCATAGCGCTTATTCCTATTGTTGGCATTGTTATGGGATCTATCGTGGTATTTTTCTACCTTCTATGGACCCACAAACGGAAAACCTTGCTCATTGAGGCTGGGTTGTACCTACGTCCAACGTTTGACTTGCTCTCGTTCAGCCTGCTTGCCGGTATCCTCCTCTTGAGCGTGGGTATCGCGCTTACTGTGGTATTTGCGGCGGCGCTTGGGCTGAGTCTTGGCTTACTGGGCGGAATCATCCCGCTCGCTCTGGGTATTGGCTTGCTGGTTTACTACGCAATAAAACGTAGCGACAGAAAGTTATGAACAATCGGGACGATTTAGATGATCAGATGATCGTCGCTGAGGTCGTCTCAGGGCAGAAAGAGTTGTTCCGGCTTCTCGTGAACCGGCATGAAAAAAAGGTGTATGGCATGGGTTTGAGCTTTTTCCGTAACGCTGATGACGCTTCGGATTTCACCCAGGAGGTTTTCTTAAAAGTGTATCGTAACCTTTCAAGTTTTGAGGGACGTTCCCGTTTTTCTACATGGCTCTATGCCGTCGCCTATAACACAGCAGTGAACAATGTTACGCGGAAGCCAGATTCCCAGTACACGAGTCTCGCGGATGCTGAGGACATTACCGTAGACACCGACACGCCGGAGCGCCAGAGTCTACGGCAAGCCTTACGCGCCTCAGTACGTGAGGCAGTGCGGGACCTGCCTGAACGATACCGGGTTTGCGTTGACCTTTTCTTTTTTTACGAACGTACCTATCAGGAAATAGAAAGTATCACCGGCTATCCGGTGAATACGATTAAGTCCCATGTGTTTCGAGCAAAGAAACTCTTGCGGGAAAAGCTGGCTGACCTTGTTGAAGAAGGGATAGAATAATGACATGCGATGAAGTGATGGACAAAGTATACGAGACATTCGGGGAGCAGGATGTTCCGCTTCTACTCCGCATACGGATCATGGCTCACCTTCACTGGTGCGGCCACTGCGCGGAAGAATGCCGGAAACTCAGAACACTGACACAAACGCTTACCCAGGATGACTTCTTTCCGGCCACGCCTCTAAGCAATATTGACAATATTATGGCAGAGGTTGAAAGGATTGAAGAAACTAAGATAAACAAAGAGTATAGCGTCGTTCCTATATCATTGCGGCGCTGGATAATCATCGGCTTCATCATGCTTATATCTCTGTCAAGCATGGTTTTCGGCATGGATTTTATGAAGGTAGTCTCGACTCAGGGGCGCTCTTTCCTCCTGCCTGTGAGTCTCACTATTGGCTGTGTTGTAACTGGCTATGGCGCAATGTTCATCGGTAGCCATCTCAAGGAGCTTTCAGACCGCTTCCTGCACTAAAACACCGGCGCCATATTTAGGCTGTCTTCTGGACAGCCTTTGACATGATTTCATTCAGCGAGGATACGGAACACAGCCTCTTCAGAAGTGGCGCTTAGAATCTCCGCCCGCTTTTCCGAACTCTTGAACAAGAGGCTCACTTCCGCGAGAAACTGGAGGTGAGGACCGGTCTTCTCCACTGGGGAAAGCGTCAGAATGAATATCCGACAGGGCTGATGGTCGAGCGCGTCGAATTCAACCGGTGTATCGGAAACCCCGATACACGCGACAAGGTCATGGATCGTCTGGCTCTTCCCATGAGGTATAGCGATACCATGCTTCATACCGGTTGACATCTTCTGCTCCCGTTCCATGATTGCCGCAAAAGCCTCCGCACGCTTCTCAATTTTACCCGCAGCCACGAGTATATCAAGCATCTCATTGATGATAGCTTCCTTGGTGGTTCCCTTGAGGTGGAGACTGATCGTTTCTTTTGAAAGTACTGTCTTAAGGTTCATAATAAGAAAGTGTAGTTCCTAACCCTTGAAAAGTCAACTTAAAACTACTTCTCACCACAAGTTCGCCGATTCCTCACTGACGACTGTGGCGACGAACTGCCGTACACGGCCTGCAAGACTTAGCGGCTCGGATCGCCGGTGTTTTGCCTGATCCGGCTGATTCCAACAGCCAGCAGGAGCGGGAATAGCGTTGCAAGCAGAAGCCCGCTGTTCAGCGTGGTCTCGCCCATCACAAGCCCGACCACGCCGGGACCCAGGGCGCAACCCGCATCGCCGGCTAGGGCGAGAATGGCGAACATGGCCGTCCCGCCCAGGGGAAATGCCCGCGATGTCATGCTGAAGATGCCCGGCCACAAGACCCCAACGCTTAAACCACAGAGGGCGCAGCCACCCAGGGACAGAAGCGGGAAGGGCGAAAACACGGTGATAAGGTAGCTTATGGCGCAGAGCGCGGCGGCAATGAACAGGATTCGCTTGATCCTCATCTCTTCTTTCTGGGAGCCAAAGTAAACTCTGGATAGACCCATCAGAGCAGCAAAGACGCACGGACCAAGCAGGTCGCCCATGGTTTTAGAAACCTGTAAGCCCGCTTCCGCGAAAAACGAGGCCCATTGACAGAGCGCCTGCTCAGTAGCTCCGGCGCAGACCATCAGTAGAAGAAATATAAGGAAAGATTTTTGGGTAAAGAGGGTACGGAGCGGAACCACAGTGGCGTTGTCTTCCACAAGCCGCCGTATAGGAACGCAGGTAAACAGGATCGCGTTGCCTAGCGGCAGCAAGGCCCAGAGCATAGGAAGGTAGCGCCAGTGTTCAATGCCAACAAGCCCAAAGTAGACACTTGACAGCAAGACCACTCCGACAAAGCCCCAACAGTAGAACGAGTGCAGAAGGCTCATTGTCCCGCTTTTGTTGGAGCTTGGCAGGGCTTCCACAATGGGGCTGACGATCACTTCAAGAAGCCCGCCACCCACGGCGTTAATGATAACCGCGATAAGCAAGCCCCAGTACGGAACCGGCAGTACAAAGGGCAGGATGCCCATTGCGAAGAGTCCGATACCGCAAAACACGCCCGCGCTCACCGCCACTCTCCGGTATCCAATCCTGTCAACAAAACGAGCCGCAGCCAGGTCCAACAGCAGTTGTGTCCCGAAATTCAGCGACGTCAGCAGCGCCAGCCTGCCAACGCTTATATCAAACTGCCGCTGAAAGGTAGAAAACAGCAAAGGTCCCAGGTTATTCACAATGGCCTGACTCACATACCCCAAGCAACAAGCTGTCAGGGTATGGCGGTAGCTCAGTTTTTTCATAGCGGAATCATACCGGTATATGGCACATGTTGCGAGCCGCCCATTAACGGTATAACGTGTAAAGAAAATATGATGCCCGCATGAAGCGCCAGTATTGCCGTCAATAACAGTAAGCGATCCTGTGGTAGCAATAATAAAGAATTGAAGTGTTTTCCTCTTGACATGTTCATCATAATGGTTATAATGGGGTTATGCTTTTGAAACTAACAGGTAAAAAGACAGAGTACACGGCTCACGGCTCACGGCTCACGGCTCACGGCTCACGGCTCACGGCTCACGGCTCACGGCTCACGGCTCACGGCTCACGGCTCACGGCTCACGGCTCACGGCTCACGGCTCACGGCTC
>JAISAE010000036.1 GCA_031266875.1 Treponema sp. | reverse complement strand
GTTTTGCTTGTTATGCAGCAGGGTTTGGGTTATGGAGTCAATATGCGCGGTCATCTGTTCAATCGCGGCGGCAGAACGTGAAACGCTGCGTAACTGGTCTTCAATACGCTGGTTTATGCCCGTGATATTCAGGACGATCCGCTCCATGATTGCGTTAGTTTGGCTCACCCCCGCAGCTTGGGTGAGGGCTTTACGGTTCATGCCCTGGGTGTTGGTACTGATCTGGTGTACTGCCGCGGCGGATTGGTTCATCATAGTCGAGAGTTCGTCTCCCACTGTGGTGAGCGATGCGACCTTAGCGTCCACCGCCGCGATAAGGAAATGTATACCCTGCTGGGTCTCTTTGAGCAGGCGCATCATCTGGCCGATTTCGTCGTTACTGGCACTGCTAATCTCCTGGGTGAGGTCTCCTTTGGCAAGGCCCTTGAGCAGATCAAAGGCGCCGCGTATAGGTTTGACCACTAAGCCGGTGAACATAAGCCCCATACCAACGGAGATGGCAACCCCGCTTACCATGATGATCAGGGTCATGGTGGCAATGTCCTTGCTTTGGGCGGCGTTTTCTGGAGTAGCCAGGATTGACAGTCCATGCAGTCCCACTCCTCCTGCGGCAAGGGTAATGATTGCGCAGGAAATAAAGCCGCCGGTCAGCTTGGTTCCCAGAGTGAAGTTCCGGTTTGCCAGAGCAGGACTCATCCAAGTGGCCAGGAAGCAGTAGGCAAGGAGGGAAACGGCCAAACCGTTTATGGCGGGGATAAAGAAAGGGATAAAGGAACTGGTGCTATAGGTGGTTAGCACACCGAGTATAAACGCCATGACTCCGGGAAAGCGTATATCTGCTGGAGGGCTTGCGAAAAACCGGGCAGCGTCTCCCTTACCGATGACCCAGTAAGAACCGATGACAACCCCAGCAATCGGCGGAATCAGGGAGGAAACCAAGCTGAGGAATGAAGCAAAGAGGGAGAGGATGCCTGACGCGCCCAAGAGTATCCCTACGGTACAGGCAATACCGGTGGTGATCCTAAACCGGCTCTCATCAAAGCCCAGCATCTTCAATACCCCCATGCCTCCTGAGTAGGCGTTCACGAGGTTGATGCCAATGGTGGCAAGGATCAGGAAGAGGATACCCAAGATTGGATGTCCCCATTGGGTAAGCAACGCGGTTATATCTGACTGGCCTGCGGCAATAACGCCGGCTGCGCCGATACAGAACATGATACACGCAGTGGGGATAATGGCAGTGCCGCAAACACTGATAACGTGCAGCCGGGACTTGGTATGGCGGAAGTAATCTCCGCTGATAATGCCCATGAGCGCGATGCTGCTGACTGCCAAATTAACCGCTCCGAGCAGAGGCATGGTTTGAGCAGGACGGTACGTCATAATTCTGGTAAGGCCGCCCTGTTTACCCAAGGTATACACGACATAGATAAGGATACCTATCAGAATCGGGAGCGTAATATAGTGGAAGTATTTAATCCATTTGAAGCCGTACATGGCGATGAGTGCGGTTACTGCTCCCCATATAATGGTACTGATGACTGGGGGAATAGCCATTCCGGTAAGGCTTTCCCAGGCGCTGCTGAAACCCGCGCCTAAGGTTGCTGCTTGTATCCCGAACCAGCTGATACAGGCCACTGCTATAGGGAGGCTGGTAATGATCTGCGCGGCAATGGTTCCCATCGCTGCGTTTGCGGCGTCATGGATCGAAAGGCCTGTATCGCTGCTCTGCATACCGCTCAAGCACATATAGACCCCTACAATGCCATAGCCGATGATTACTGCTAAGGCGATACTGCCGACAGAAAGCCCGCTTTGGAGGATACCTCCCAACATAGGCAAGGTAGCGCAAATAAGCGCGCCTACCCAGACGCTGACAACCCCGAGCATCCCTTTCTCTTGATTAATGTGCTTCTTAACGTTTGTATCCATAAATGTACAACTCCTTGTATCGTTATAACATTATATATGAAAAATCATTGCGGATGTGGGGAATACTGTACCCGGTTCTCAGTCAGGGGGCAAGGTGTCTGCTTGTCTACCCGGTTCTCAGTCTCTGGCACCACCACGCACGTCTCTGGCACCAGTTCACACGTCAGTTGGGGGCAAGGTGTCTGCTTGTCTAAAGCACCGGGAAATCCTAAGATAAGAGCCATGAAAACCTTTAACTATGAACAGATACTTGATTGTATCTGGGGGGCTGCTTTGATGGCAGGCGGTGGCGGCGGGTCGTTACAAAATGGACTTGATTTGCTCCAAACCTATATGGATTCCCACAAGCTGGAACCAAAGGATGTATCTATTACAGTAATAGACCCCCAAGAGATGGCTGCACAGGATTATGCGGGAGTTACCGCAGCCATAGGCGCGCCGACGGCAATCCAGGGAGATTTTACCCCTTATGTGAACAATGCCTTTGCGTTGCTGCAAACCCTGGGCGCACAGGCTACGCCGCCGCAGAACATAACGTCTTCTCTGGCAGTAGAATTGGGGGGCTTTAACACCTTTGTGCCTATGCTTATTGCCCTGGATCAGCAGATACCCTTAGTTGACGCGGACGGCTCTGGCCGTGCGGTGCCGGCATTGAATACGACCTTATTGTCGGTCAATGGGAACGCTGCCTCGCCCTTGGGCCTTGCGGATAAAGACAACAATCAGGTTATTCTGAGCTTACAGGACCCTAAAAATACCCAGTTGGCTGAAACCCTGGCACGGCAGGTGGCGGTGGGGTTCAACAATATATGCGGCTTATCCGGCTGGACACTCCATAAGGATGCGCTACGCAATACCTTAGCGGTGGGTTCCATAAACCAATGTCAAAACATAGGCGCGGTGTTAAGAAGCTCCACGATCACCGATAAATTCGGGGAACTCCAGCGGCAAGGGATCGTGGTATGCCGTGAAGTATTCCGCGGTACGATTACCAACGGCGAATCATCAGAACAAGACGGTTTTGACAAGGGATTCGTGGAATATACGGCTGAGGGGACATCATGCAAGACCCTATTCCAAAATGAGACCTTGCTCATACAATCATCTGCGGGAGCGGTATGGATGACTGCCCCGGATATTATCGCGTGCTATGAGCAGGAAAGCGGGCGTCCACTGACCAATGCGGATCTGTTTGATGACCAGGGACAGGTAAAACCCAATGTATCGGTCGTCCTTGGCCTCATTGCCGTTGATCAGCAGTGGTGGAAGCAAGGGGAAGCAGCGATTAATACCCTATGGCATGAGTATTTTACGTCGGTAGGGTATTCGGGAGGCATAAAAAAGTTCTAGTCTGTACGGCGCGATCAACCTGCACGCCAGGAATAAGGATGAGGCTGTTTCAAACCGTGAGGTTTTGGAACAGCCTTCCTATTTGAGACGTGTGAGCTGGTGCCAGAGACGTGTTGGAACTGGTGCCAGAGATGTGCGTGGCGGTGCCAGAGATGTGTGAACTGGTGCCAGAGACGTGCATGGTACCATTGTCATCACATGACAGTGGTGTTAGTCTAACTGGAGAGGTGATCTATGACAGATGAATACACTCTCAAGAAACTGAAAGCGATTGCCCATACCTTGCGCCACGATGTAATTGAGATGATCGGCGTTGGAACTGCGGGGCATTTGGGCGGCTCCGTGTCTTTGGCGGAGCTTATGGCGGTTTTATACTTTCACACGATGCATATTGACAAGAACACACTGCGCGATCCGAATCGAGACCGGCTTGTTCTGTCAAAGGGACACGCGGCGCTCATTCAGTATGCCGCGCTTTGTGAGCTGGGCTTGTTTCCACGCGAGGAACTTAAGCGGGTCAAGGAACTGGACGGGCTTTTGCAGGGACACCCTGATCTGACTATTCCCGGCATTGAGGCTGTTACCGGCTCATTGGGGCAGGGGCTTTCCATTGGAGTAGGTATGGCGCTGGCGCTGCGGCTCGACCAGAGCAGTGGCCGCGTATATGTCATTATGGGCGATGGCGAGCAGTCCGAGGGGCAGCTTTGGGAGGCGTCTGAGGCGGCGGCTAATTTCAAGGTGAATAATCTCACGGCGTTCATTGACTGGAACAAGGTACAGGCGACCGGACCCACGAGCGAGACGTTTAACATTCCAGACCTTGATAAAAAATGGCAGGCCTTTGGCTGGGAAGTTATTATGTGTCCGGGCCATGACATAGCCAAGATTATCGCCGCGATTGAACAGGCTCTGCACGTAGTAGAAAGGCCGGCGGTCATCATACTGGACACGATCAAGGGTAAGGGCTTCTCGTTTGCGGAAGGAAACGCCGCGTATCACAACGGCATACTCGACGAGCCCACGTACCACAAGGCGCTTGCTGAACTGGAGGCAGATTTATGATCGAAAAAGTTAATATGCGTAAAGCGTATGGAGAAGCCCTTGTTGAGGCGGGCAAGCTCAACAAGGACATCGTGGTTCTGGAGGCTGATCTTGGCAAGTCTACTATGTCCGTACTGTTCAAGCAGGCGTTTCCGGATCGCTACTTTGAGATGGGCATTGCTGAACAGGATATGACATCGGTTGCCGCAGGTCTTGCGCTAGCCGGAAAGATTCCTTTCACTGGCACCTTTGCTGTGTTTGCCGCTGGCCGCGCTTATGACCAGATACGCTGTTCGGTAGCCATTCCTCAAGCCAATGTAAAAATCATCGGTTCAAGCTGCGGCCTTTCAGACTTCGGCGACGGCAAGACTCACCAGAGCGTGGAAGATGCCAACATCATCAGGGCTATTCCGAACATGACGGTTCTCAACCCGTGCGACGCGGTGGAAGTGAAGAA
This sequence comes from Treponema sp., assembly GCA_031266875.1. GTDB lineage: Bacteria > Spirochaetota > Spirochaetia > Treponematales > Breznakiellaceae > JAIRMT01. The sequence goes on along the minus strand of JAISAE010000036.1, from coordinate 13,272 downwards.
GATGCTCAAAGCCATGATTCAGTATCACGGTCCGGTGTACCTCCGCATCAACCGCAACGATCTGCCGGTATATACCGCGCCTGATGGCGAGTATGAGATTGGTAAGCTGTACCCGGTATACGGAAAGGCGGACAGCGAGGCGGTCATCTTTGCCACCGGCGTTATGGTGAGTAAGGCCGTGGAAGCTGCTGAGCGACTGGTGGCTGAGGGCGTCTCTGTGCAGGTACTCAATGTCAGCACGCTGAAGCCTCTTATAATAGAAGAAGTCGTAACATATACGGTAGGTAAGAAGGCGGTCATCACTGCCGAAGAGTCGGTGAAAACAGGCGGGCTGGGTCAGACCATTGCTTCGCTGCTCATGGGTAACGTGAATGTCCGCTTTGAGCAGGTGGCGATAAACGACGAGTTTGGAACGTCAGCGCATGATTACGAGCAGCTTCTTGCTAGGTATGGCCTGAGCGCGGAGCATGTGCTGCAGGCTGTTAAGAAGGCGCTTAGTTAAGAAATAGTCCGCAGATTAGGCGGACCTTATAGTAAGGAGAAGATTATGGAAAAGGTTGGATTTATCGGATTGGGTATCATGGGCCGTCCCATGGCGAAGAACCTCATCAAGGCGGGCTACAAGCTTGTGGTGTATGACAAGTTCGCCGTGTTGGATGATGTGGTGGCGCTCGGCGCGGAAGGCGCGGGCTCAAACAAAGAGCTTGCCGCGAAAAGTGACATCATCATCACCATGTTGCCGAATTCGCCGCACGTCCAAGAGGCGGTATGCGGCGCGGATGGCATCCTCGAAGGCGTTAAGAGCGGCGCTATAGTTGTGGACATGAGTTCCATCGCGCCTGCCGCGAGTCAGGAAGTGGGAGCGGCGCTTAAAGCAAAAGGCGTGGCGTTTCTAGACGCGCCAGTTTCAGGCGGCGAACCCAAAGCCATTGACGGCACACTCGCCATTATGGTAGGCGGCGATAAGGCGGTATTTGATAAGGTGAAGCCTATACTCGAAAAGATGGGTTCGTCAGTAACGCTCGTCGGGGGCATTGGGAGCGGTAATGTAACCAAGCTCGCCAACCAGATCATTGTAGCGCTCAACATTGCGGCGGTTTCCGAAGCCTTTGTGCTTGCCGCTAAAGCTGGCGTTGACCCGCAGTCGGTGTTTGACGCGATTAAGGGCGGGCTTGCTGGTTCAACCGTGATGAACGCCAAAGTTCCGATGATACTGGACGGCAATTTTAAGCCCGGTTTCCGCATTGAGTTGCATATCAAAGACCTGCAAAACGCACTCGACACCGCGCATAAGCTTGGCGTACCTATTCCGCTCACTGCTTCAGTAATGGAAATGCTTCAGGCGCTCAAAAACGACGGATACGTGGCACATGATCACAGTGCCATCATGAAGTTCTACGAGAAACTCGCGCAAATCGAAGTGAGGAAGTAAGATGCGGCTTCTTAAAGCGGATGGCAGTCCCAAAATTGCGCTTATTACCGGCGCGGGACAGGGTATCGGGGCGCGGATAGCGGCGCGCTTTGCGGAAGAAGGCGCGTTTGTGTTCATCGCCGACCTGAATGGGGAAACCGGTAATAACACCGTGCGCGATATTCAGGCAAAAGGCGGTAAAGCGGCCTTCGTAATGCTTAACGTGAGCGATGAAACAAGCTGGATCGCCGCGCTTGACGCTGTAAAAACCAGCGCGGGCGGTCTCGACATCCTCGTGAACAACGCGGGTATCAATATCCGCAAAAGCATTGAGGATATGCCCCCGGAGGACTTCGACACTATGCTCGCCGTAAACGTGAAAGGCCCCTTTCTCGGTACAAAGCACGCTATTCCGCTCATGCGGGCTGGCGGCGGCGGTTCCATCATCAATATATCGTCCGTATGCGGACTCATCGGCCATCGCTACACCCCTGAAGCCTATACCGTGACCAAAGGCGCGGTAACGCTTCTTACCCGCAGTATCGCCGTGCGTTATGCGAAGGACAACATTCGCTGTAACAGCCTGCACCCCAGCACGGTACACACGCCGCTCACAGACATACTCTTTCAGGACCCCGTGAAAAAAGCGGAGCGTATCGGCGAAGTGCCGTTAGGCCGTCTTGCTGCGGCTGAGGATGTAGCAAACGCCGCACTCTACCTCGCTTCAGACGAGGCGGCTTTCATAAACGGCGTGGCGCTGCCTGTGGACGGCGGTACTACTGCGGATTAACCGTATCAAACCAGCAAATCGCTACGAAAGAAGACGCTCTACTAAGGAACTGTGTAGAAATAACCCGGCCTTTTAGCCGGGTTATTTCCTTGCGTTACGTCAAGGCTTGACGAAGCGTTACGTTCAGGCATGACGAAGCGTTACGTCAAGGCTCGACGAAGCGTTACGTTCAGGCTCGACGAATTCTGGAGAAGTTCTTCAATACCCTGCTCGCTGAAGATTCTTTATTGACAGGCAAAAATTTTGTTAATATACTGAACACGATTTCAGTGTTGAGCTTGTTTGTTAATCGTTGTGGCGAACAAGTTCATTAAGGCAGGTGTGGTGTGAGCGGGAGAAAAAACATTGACGCGGCAAAGATCGCGCAACTCGCGGGTGTATCCCGTGCTACTGTGAGCAGGGTGGTCAATAGCTATGCCTTTGTAAAACCAGCAACCCGAAAACGGGTACTTGAGGTGATTGAGCGTTACGCATACTCACCTAACTTTTCCGCCCAGATACTGGCGGGCAAGCGTTCAAAGACTATTGGCCTGTTTCATTTTGTAGTCAAGCGGATTGAGCCGCACAGTCGCCTTGAAGACACGCATATAAACTTCATGACTGAGCAGATCATCAACACTGCTACACTGGGCGGGTGTTATACGCTGGTGCATCAGATCTGCGATGTTAATGGAGCGAGTGAGCAGAAGAAGATAAGGGATATGTTTAACCAGAACCGGATTGACGCCGGTATCTTTATGGGGTTCCCGAATTCCTGTGAGCTAATAGAAGAACTTGTCGCCCACGGCTTTGTGATCGGTGTGTTCAACCAGTACCGTCCTGATAAAACCGAGCCAAACCGCGTTGTAGTGCGTCTTGACTATAGCAGCATCGCAGCAAGCGTGGACTATGCGGTGAGTCTTGGGCATGAGCGTATCATGTTTATCGGTACTGATATGGCTAACCTGGCGGGACTGGATGTATTCCCCATTTTTTCAGAAGCAATGGCAAAGCATGGTCTTCCCATACGCCCCGACAGTATGTTATGCGCACAGGCTCTCGCCCGAATTCCCGCGACTGAGACTTTTTCCGCTTTTATGGAAACACGAACGCCGGATCAGCCCCTGCCCACTTGTATCATCTGTGGCAATGACATCATGGCCTTTGGCGTGATTGACGCGCTCCGGCGCTATGGCTTGGACTCGCCCCGTGATGTGGCGATCATTGGGTCCGATGATATACTCGTCAGTCAGTATTTCACCCCGCCGCTTACAACCATGCGTTACAACTTTGATGGCATGATGAAAACGCTCACGCTAAAAGTGCTGGAATGTGTTGAGAAGCCGCTGACAACGCAGTTTATCGGAACCTATTCAGGGGAAATCATTATCCGCGAGTCCTGTCGGGATAGCTTAAAGCGGGAGTGAATGATTATTCGCTCACCTACAATTCAAATCATAGGGATATGGTATGCCATATCCCGCATAAATAGGAGTTTTTATGGCAGGTATTATTGGAACGGATCAGGTTACGCAAGTGGCGCTGATTGTACGTGACATTGAGGCGGCCAAGCGTAAGTTCGCCGAGTTTCTGGGCGTGCCACCGCCTCCGCACTCTGACGGCGGTAAGTACGAGATCACGCAAACCACAGTCGAAGGCAAACCCGCGCCTGACGCCAACTGTTTGCTGGCGTTTTTCAACGTTGGCCCCCATCTGGCCATTGAGCTGATTCAGCCCAACGGCGTGAAAAGTACGTGGCAGGATTTTCTGGACAAGCACGGCGAAGGCATACACCACATTGCCTTCAATGTTGAAGCCATGGACAGCAAAATCATCGCGTGTGAGAACGCCGGCTATCCACTGGTTCAGCGCGGCAAGTATGGCAGCGGTGGTGGCGAATATGCCTACATTGACGCCACCAAAGACCTCAAGTGCGTCATTGAGCTGCTTGAAAACTACAAATAGCGGGGGCATTAAACCTTACTGAGAGACTTGGATTGCATTTCATACGAGCGCGTGGATTGAAACTAAGCATAAATACGCGGCACGCGCTTGTTGATATTGCAGGTTATTTCATAAGGAATGGTATGTAGTTTGGCGGCAATGTCAGCGGCGCTGTGGGCATTGCCGCCAAAGATTGTTACCTCATCCCAGCGCCGGACGCCGGTATCATTGCCCAGATCGACCATACACTGATCCATGCAGACGCGGCCTGCCAGTGGATAAAAGCGGCGCCGGATGTACACCGAAAAGTTGCCGCTTAAACCTCGCGGCAGGCCATCGCCATAACCCACCGGAATAGTGGCGACCCGTGTACCTTCCGAGACGGTCCACGTTCTACCGTAGGAGACCGCATCACCGCCCCGCATTGTTTTAATCAGGACAATCCGCGTAATCAGTTCCATGACTGGCTCCACAGTGATGGGTGGATGCTCAACCGGCGAATAGCCATATAGAAGTATGCCCGGCCTCACCATGTCAAAACAGGCGTCCTCGTGTAAAAGTATAGCGCCGGAGTTTGCCGCATGAACAATGCCCGGATCAAAGCCCGCCGCCCTGATGCTTTCGATGGATTGGGTGAAAAGGCTGAGTTGTTTTTTAGTATAGCACATATCGTCTGGCACCCTGGAATCAGCGACCGACAGGTGAGTAGCTGTACCGGCGTACACGAGGGATCGGAACGACGCGATATACGCGGCAAGTGTGGACGCGGCTTCGGGCAGGCAACCAATGCGTCCCATACCTGTGTCAATTTTGAGATGCACAGCCAGCTTTTCCCCAGCCTGTTCAGCCGCGAACGCCGCTTCTTTCACCATGTCTTCATCACCCAGAAGCAGACTCAGGCGCAAGCGAACCGCGTCCGCCAGTTCCTCCGGCAGAGGAAGCGAAAGCACGAGAACAGGCGCACTGATCCCCGCAGACCGCAGTTCCGCGCCTTCCTCCACCGTGGCTACCGCGAGATAGCCTGCCCCCGCGTCAATAGCCGCCCGCGCCACTGGCACAGCCCCATGCCCATAAGCGTCAGCCTTCACCGGCGCACAGATAATCGGCGCTGGCCCTAGCTTTTCCCGAATGTGTTTCACGTTCCCACAAAACCGCTCTATATGAATAATTGCCCTTGTGCTTCTCATGGTTTGGATAGTAGTCTAAAAACGGTTTCGTTGCACCTGACCCCTTTGCTGTGTCTGACCCCTTTTGGGTCGGAGCGGGTACTAGCCTAGCGCGGAAAGCGGTACTAGCTTAGTACCGGAGCGGGTACTAGCCTAGCGCGGAAAGCGGTACTAGCTTAGTACCGGAGCGTGAATATGGCGAAGACTTGCAATCAAGTATTACCCTTGCTGTGTCTGACCCTTTTACCATTCAACGATCTTGCCTGTGCCTAGGAAGAATAGCTCCAGAATAGTTCTCCGGGGTATCTCTACTACATCCATCCTGCCTTGCCGGTGATGATATAAGCCGCCAAACTCCCAGTCCTCAGCATGTTTAACCAGGCCGGCCTTCTCTGGATTCTTATCTATATAGTCAAATACCCGGAAAAACTGCCTTACATCGTCGATAATCTTCGAGAAAAAGCGTTTTCCCCATAGGTGGCCCCCTTGCTTATGATGTACTTTGTTCCAGTATCGGGCGAAATTCCCCTTGATCCACTGCATTATCTTGGAAAGGTCTTGCCCACGCTCCGGTTTGATGAGCAGATGGATATGATTATCCATGATACAGAAGTTCAAGAGCTGAAACGGGTACTTTTGTTTCGCTCTTTTGATGAAGGTCAAAAGCATAGCCTTGATCTGCGGTTGCCGGAGGTCCATCTCGTTGCGGTTAATTTCCGAGGTAACATGATGGACGGCTCCATCCTTGAAGTTTCTTAAAGCTCTCATAGCTTATGCTAAGACTCTGGGAAGGCTTTTTGCTTTAGTCAACGGCGGCCACGGCGCGGGGATCACGCGGCTGCTCGCTTGTGTCTCTGGCACTATGTCTGCGGCTACTTGTGGCACCATGTCTGGCACTAGCGATGCTTCTCCGTTGTTCGCGGTGCGTGTGTCTGGCACCATGCATGCGGCTGCTTGTGTGGCACTAGTTGCCTGTTACTCATGGGCTGTCGCCGTTGGCGATGCCCCTCCGTTGTTCGCAGGTGCATGTGTCTCTGGCACCATGCACGCGGCTGCTTGTGTGGCACTAGTTGCCTGCTACTTCGCCGTTGTTTTTTTGACCGTTCCTTGCTATACTGTTTTTTGTGCCTATAAAGGCAAGTACATTCTGTTTTGGAGGAAACTATGAAAATGAAGTTGAACCGGATAACAACGAGCCTTGTGAGCGCGTTGTTTGTTTTTGCCCTGATTTCGTGCGAACTACAGGCGCCAAGCTCGGTGAGGATTAAGAGCAATCCCGGCTTGTACGTCTCGCTGGGTAGCCCTTTCGCCGCAGCGAATGGAATGTCTCTCGATAGCTATCTGTCTGTAGAAGGACTTAAGGATCAGTTCAACGCGCCAGGGGAGGACACGAATAACCCGGATATCGATATCCTTGAATGGGAAGATCCGGATCCGAATAACTCAAATGTGCAGGCGTACCGTGTACGGTATCCGGTCGCGGATATCAATATAAACCTGTCCGAGTATGTCAAGCAAATGGACGTGGCTTCTAATTTATCAAACACAGACGTGAGTAATGGATGGATACCTGGAACGGGTTCTGAATTTGATATTCCCCTTCCTCTGGACTCTATGTCGTTTGCCCGTGATGTTACTAATGTTGTGATAAGCGTAACGCTGAATTTCCACGAGAGTCTTCCTACCGATCCTCCTGACGCCAACGCAACTGAAGACCCTGCGCCAGCGGGTGTTAAGGTAACGTTCAAAGGCGATGTATTCAATGACACTGTATACCACGAGAAGTATCCTGAGAAAGATGAAACCAAAACCCCAATCACATGGAACAGCCGGCAAATTCCCGAGTTTCAACCGAAAACTGACAAAGTAAGCATAGGCGTTACTGTGCCAGCAGGTACATGGTTCCAGCCGAAGCTTGCTTTTGAGTGGGAACAGGCAACCATTAGCCTTGATGCAGGTGAGGGCCAGGATACGGAGCAGACAGGCAAGTATAAGCTTGACTTCACCAACTTCGGTAATCTTATGGGTGAAGGCGTTTCGTTCAAGGAGATTTCAGGGTATGTGTATCTAAAAAAACCATCCTCCGACGTGCTTACGGCGAAGGCGGAGCTTTCGCTGAAATGGGAAGAAGGGACTGCTAATGAAAAAAAAGCTGAGTTTACTCCAATTGAGGAGGGGATTACAAACTGGAAGGCTGGTTTTACCCGCCCGGTGGGTAACGATAAGCTTTTAGACCTTACAGATTTGTTTAAGAAGTCGCTGACGTTCAGTTATACGTTGGCTCTGACAGAGGTAACGATAAAGAGTGCGGAGAGCCCGGAAGGACAGATCAGCGTTGATATGGTTATCCTGCTTCCGCTGGAGTTCAAGCTTGACGACAGTCTGAAATCTACGAACTTTGCCAGTAAAGGTAATTACAAAAAGCTGGACCTCGAAATGCTGAGTGTGGGCGAAGAAGGTAAAGACTTATTCGGCAGAGACCCGAATTCCAGTGAAAATGATATGTTTGAGAGTCTGAAGGAGGTAACAATCTTGATCTCTAAGTATGAGAATAACATCATTCAAGGCTTATCGTTCGGAATTAAGCTCCCCACCACTGAGCCTCAAATCCTAGATGAAGATGCTTTGAAAGGTGGGACAGAAATTCCGATTACGATTCTCGAGTCTGACATAAATCCTTCCTTCAATCCCACGTTTGAACTACTCGTTCCCGATAGCGAAACCCTCAAGATTCTCAAAGTCGACAAGAGCAAGGGTGAGAAGCCCACAATTGACTTGAGCATCGCGGTGAAAGCCCAGACTGATCTGGACTATCAGGTTAAATTTTAAAAGGAGCTTATAATGAAAAGGACAAAAACACTGATAACGCTCCTGTGCGTAGTGCTGGCCTTTGGAGCGCCACTATATGCTCAGGACGCGCTGGAGTCGGAGATGGAGCAGGTTGCTGAGGACGCACGCGCCCAAGCTGCGGCTGCGGCTCAGTCTCCCGAAGCGCCAGCGGCGTCTGTAGAAGCGCCAAGGCAGGCAGCAAGAGTAGTCATGCCCATGTCTGAGAAGCCGAAACGTTTCTTTGAAATCGGCGTTGACGTCAATACTGGCGTGGCGAACAACGCGCTTGGGTTCAGCGAGTTGTTTCGTGAGGAAATTGTTCTCAATATTCCCGCCATACAGGATAAAGTCAAGGAAAACGGCATGATTTTTGCGCTTCCTCCCTCAGCAGCGAATGTCTTCTTGAACCTCAACTTTGGAGAATCCCTCGGACTGGGGGTATTTACCAAGGTGGAGGGAGACCTCACTTTTACACTGGGTTCAGCCCTGCTGGACTTTCTTGCCAATGGCAACGCCGAGAAGAAAAATATAAATGGAGAGGCGGTCAGCATAGCCGGCAGCTTCTTCATGGAAACGGGTCTTCGCGGCTACCTGCATCTGGATCGCTGGACGTTCACTGCCTCGCCTGCTGTGTTTATGCCGCTTGTCTACATCCCCAAATCGACCCTGCGCTATAACCTTAGCACTGATGAACAATTCGAACTCAGCGTTGATGGCGAGCTTAATGTGTATACCCCTTTCTCCTTGGACGGCGGAGCGAATGTTGCGGAGATAAACGGTGGCGCCGGTTTTGACATCACGCTTGGCGCGGAGTATGGGCTTTTCGACTGGCTCTATGTTGGCGGCACGGCGAACCATATCCCTATTGTTCCGTCCACGCTGACTAACCTGATGACCATAAAGGGAGACGCGCTTGGTATAAGTCTAGATGAATCGTATGCTATAGAGACAAATATGGATGTTAAACAAAGCTACGACGACACCGCGAAAAAGATCGTAATGCGCCCCCTGACGTTTGATGTATATGCCAAGTGGCAGTTGCTTGACATGAGCCTCATGAAATTTACCCTCAAGCCGAACATAGGCTTCACCGCGATCACGGCTTCTGGCGCGGCGAACTTCAACTGGGGTGTACAGGCGGATTTGACTCTCCTCAAGTTTCTGTCTTTCCATCTGGGAACAGGTTTGAACCAGAGTGTCTGGAAGCATCGCGCTGGTTTTGGTATCAACCTGCATATACTTGAAATTTTGGCTGAAGCCTCGCTCCAGTCCAGCGACTTCCTGGGCAGCTTTAACGCCCGCGGGCTTGGCATTGGCATTGGGTTCCGTTTTGGTATCTGAGGCGCACACATAACGCGGCGGCGGCTGAATCGCCGTGACGAACAGGCGGCTATCCAGACGGGTAGCCGCTTTTTTGCCCAGGGGCGCAGGCGGTGAGTTGACGCGCAGCATTGATACAGAGTATAAAGGGCTAAGTTTTTTACTAAGGAAAAAAGATGTACGCATTAATGGAATTAAAAGGTAAACAGTACAAGGCTGAGAAAGGCGCTTGCTTGAAGGTTGATCTGCTTGACGCGGAACCCGGTTCCGCTCTGAACATTGATTCGGTTCTCATGGTTTCAGGGGATACGGTACAGGTGGGTGTGCCGTATGTGTCCGGTGTTTCAGTATCCGCGACTGTGGAATCCCATGAAAAGGACAAGAAGATCATCGTATTCAAGTACATACCCAAGAAGGATCACCGCAAGAAGCAGGGGCACCGGCAGCGTTATTCGGTAATCAAGATCGAGGATATTCAGGGAGCGTAGCTCGGATGATCGTGATTGACGTGGTTTTGGACTCAGCGGAGCTACTCAAATCCTGCCGAGTTTCAGGACACGCCCAGGCGGGGCCAAAAGGCGGCGATATTGTCTGTGCCGCAGTCTCAATACTGACGAGAACAGCCCTGCATATCCTTTCCCTAGCGGAAGGGATCGTTGTTCGGGGCGGCCCGCTGGAGCGGGGCGTTTTTCTTATGGAAACGGAGTATACGGCGGCTGGAAAGGAAACGCTTTTTGTTGCGGGCGCTTTTTTAGTTGAAGGGCTTCACTCGGTTTCTGAAGAATACCCTGACTATTGTACAATGACTATACGGAGGAACTAATATGGCTCGAAAACGAGGCGGTAGTGGTGCTAAAAATGGACGGGATTCTAATCCCCAGTACCTAGGTATCAAGGCTGGAGAGGGAAAGCGGGTAAAGGCTGGGACGATCATTGCGCGTCAGCGGGGGACGAAGATTCACCCGGGAACGCATGTTGGGTGCGGTGGTGATTACACGCTTTTTGCGCTGGTCGATGGAACGGTTTCGTTCACTCAGCGTCGGGGCCGGAAGCTGGCGACGGTGATTCCCGCTGTAGCTGCGGCGGAATAGACAGGCGGGGCGTGGGGACTCTGTTTCTTGACGCCTACCTTTGCAGCAGGTAGACATAACATGACGAAATTTGCTGATGAAGCGTTGATTGAGGTTGCCTCTGGCTCAGGGGGGAATGGCTGTGTAGCATTCCGGCGGGAAAAGTATGTCCCACGCGGTGGGCCATCTGGTGGCGACGGCGGGCGCGGCGGGGATGTGGTCTTTGTGGTGCGCCGAAACCTGCGAACCCTGGCTCATTTGCGTTACAAGCAGTCATTTAAGGCTGAAAACGGACATGACGGCGAAGGCTCGGCGCGTTACGGTAGGAACGGCGCGGACATCATCATTCCCCTGCCGCCCGGCTCAATGATACGGGACGCGGATACCGGGAAACTGGTTTGGGACTTTGGCAAGCATGGGGAAGACTTCGTGTTTCTCAAGGGTGGGAACGGCGGTTGGGGCAATATCCACTTCAAGTCATCGGTGAATCAGGCTCCGCGCAAAGCCCTGTCTGGTAAGAGCGGTGTGGCGGTGCGGCTCAGGGTGGAACTTCAGCTTATGGCGGACATTGGCTTTGTGGGCTTCCCCAACGCGGGCAAGTCGTCGCTGCTTGACCGCTATACCAACGCCCGTCCCAAGATCGCGCCGTATCCCTTTACCACTAAGATTCCCAACCTGGGAATACTCACCATTGATGATCGGGACATCATTCTGGCTGACATACCCGGACTTATTGAAGGTGCGTCAAGCGGGCAGGGTCTGGGCATCCGCTTTCTCAAGCACATTTCCCGCACCGCCGCGCTTGCCTTTCTCATCGACCTGTCTGAGGGCAATTACCTTAATGCCTTTGATGTGCTGTACAGGGAACTCGCCTCATTTTCAGGCGAGCTTGTTCAAAAGCCGCGCCTGCTTATTGGAACCAAGCTTGACCTTGAGGGAACAACAGAGCGTTTTGAGCAACTTAAAGCAAAATATGTTACCGAAGAAACCCTGGGTATCTCAGTCTTTTCTGGGGAAGGTATAGTGGAGCTTGGCGGACGTCTGGCACGGCTCGCGGACAGTGGGCATGATGAAGCCGCAGAACAAGTGGAGGCATAAATGAAGCTGGCGATTCTGGGTGGAAGTTTTAATCCGGTGCATGTGGGGCATCTGTACCTCGCGGACACTGTGCTTGCGGCGTATGATTATGACCGCGTGATTTTGATACCGACGTATCAATCGCCGTTTAAGTTTGGCTCGGATGGCGGTAGCCCTGCTGAGCGCATGGATATGCTCGCTGCCTCAATAGCGGGCGATTCGCGCTTTGCCATTGATGACTGTGAACTTAGGCGCAAAGGCATCTCGTATACGGTTGACACCATCGCCGACATCGTGAGGCGCTATCGTCCTACTGGTAAGCCTGCGCTGGTGCTGGGTGATGACCTTGCACAGGACTTTCACAAATGGCGGTGCGCCGATGACATTGTTAAAAACGCTGATATCATCATAGCGCGACGCCACCTTTCAGCGGACATGGTGTTTCCTTACCCATACATCCAATTGCATAACGAGATTATAAACATCTCCTCAGCCGAGATACGGGAACGCATCCTCAACAACGGCAACTGGCGTTACCTTGTACCGCACGGGGCGCGTATGATTATAGAAGATCGCGGTCTCTACAGGTTCTCGCCACGCGCCTACGAGGATTCGCCCACACTCGCGCTTCTTGTCCGTGTTGAAGAAGCGGCACGTTCTCTGATAAGCCAATCCCGTTTCACCCACAGCCGCGCCGTGGCGATCCTCTGTTCCGACCTTTGCCGTCGTTTCGGTCTTGATCCCCATAAGGGTTATCTTGCAGGCATTAGCCATGACATTTGTAAATCTTTGCCTGAGCAGGAACTGATAGACATGGCTGAACGCGACGGCGGCGGAATAAGTAAGCTGGAACAGAAGAAACCCGGTCTGCTCCATGCCCGTGCCGCAGCAGTGCTGCTCGCGGAACGCTTTGGTGTGGCTCCTCCGGTATCGCTGCTGTCGCAGGCTTCACTGGAAACCGCGCCGGCGACGTTTCCAGCGGATGTACTGGAGGCTGTCCGTCTGCATATCGGCGGTGGTATGGGCATGGGGAATCTTGCGAAAATACTTTTCATTGCAGATAAGATTGAAGTAACGCGGGAAGGTATCGATCCGGTGTTGAGAGACTTGAGCGAAACCGGCAGCCTTGATCAGCTTTTCACTACAGTGCTTGATAACAATGTGGCTTATCTTCGTTCACGTCAGGTCGATATTTCAGAAGGCACGCTGCGTCTCCTTGACGCGATGCATAAGAAGGATTCGCTTTAAACAATGGAAAAGAAAACGCCAGCAACGAACAATACTCGCTTTGACGCAAGCGTAGTGATCCTTGTCGCCATTATAGTGTTTGTGGGAGCTGGTGTTTTTGTTACGGTTCAGACCCTGCGCTCTGACCCGCTTGAGGGGGTTATTACTGGAGAGCGGGTTATCAACACACTGTTTGTGCTTGAAGGTAATGATGGTAAGCCACTGGGGACTTATGTACTCATGTACTATCCACCAACAAGGCGAGCTTCAATATTTGACATACCCGGCGAGCTTGGCCTTATCCTCCAGAAAATAAACCGCGTTGATCGCATTGACACGGTGTATGAGCCGCAGAAGATAGCCGCCTTTGAGAGTGAGGTGGCGCGGCTTCTGGGGGTTCCCATAACATATTCGTTTGTACTAGATACCACAAGTCTTGGCAATGTGGTTGATCTCATT